>DAHXLZ010000346.1 GCA_027365715.1 Methanomassiliicoccales archaeon
CAGATGATCGCCAACCACCTTGACACCCTTCCCGCCGGTGACAGAGATTATGCACTGGGAATTATGCAGCGCGTAATTGATGCAATGAGGGAAGAGGGAAGAGAATTCAGAGGACTTCTGTACGGCGGCTTCATGCTTACGGAGGAAGGGGTCAGACTGCTGGAATTCAATGCACGCTTCGCGGACCCTGAATCGATGAATATTCTGGCCGTGACCAGAGGAGACTTTGCCGGTGTGCTGCTCTCAGCAGCCGAGGGAAATCTGAAGGACAGCCTGACCTTCGAACATGCAAGCACGGTGTGCAGATACTATGTGCCGGAGGGATATGGTGATCGGCCCATTGCAAATACTGAAATATCCTTCAATGAAAAGTGTATTGAGGAAAGGGACACATTCCTCTACTACGGCTCTGTCAACGCGTCAGAAGGAGGGGTGTTCACTACAACCTCCCGTTCATTTGCACTTCTTGCAAAGTCAGGGCAGCCGTGGGAGGCTGCGTCGAAGATAGATTCCGCAGGCGAATGCGTGAAGGGAAATATATACAGCAGAAAAGACATAGGCACGATTGAAGAGATTCAAAGAAAAATGGTTTCTGGAAGGCGACTGCATTCCGGGCATGCGGGAAGGGGATCGGCAAATGACGGTTGAAAAACTCGATTCGGTGATATCGGAGATAGAACGGGAGCTAGACGAGAGAGATGAGTTGAGAGAGATAGCGCTGAAGCGCTGCAGGAATATAGTGCGCCTCTCGTCTGACCTGATTTACAGGATGCAGAAGGGGGACTCAGCAAAGGAGGTTGTGGAGGGATTCAGGGAACTCAAATCGGTTGTTATGGAACTCAATACTCTTCTTACTGACAACTTCGAAGTTTATTACAGCGGCTTCGTGGAGGAGGCATTGCAGGAGTACGTGGAAGCGACGCTGCTGCGTTGCGCGGTAAATGGAAAGGACTTTCCCACACCTTCACAGCTGAAGGTTGATGCCTCGACTTATGTGATGGGGATGTCTGACCTGATTGGCGAATTCAGGAGGATAGCGCTCAACAGGATGATCGAGGGGAAGGTTGAAGAGGCAGCGGAATGGGTTAACGAAATGGAACGGCTGTTTGTGGCAATTTCCCGTCTGCACTACCCTTCAAAACTGGTACAGATCAGAAAGAAGCAGGACACAGCGCGGGCCATGCTTGACAGAACCAGAGGAGAGCTTGCCACTACGATGGCTTCGCATTCATTGAGAAAATGAAAAGACGGTTTCCATTGAAAGAGAACTTTTGATGAACCGCTGAAATTGCATGGACACAAAAAAATGATGTGTGAAAAAGATGAATGAAAGGATAGAGTATACAGTAGATGCAAGAGACATCAGACTGAACTGCCTGAATGCGGAGATCGTGTTCAGACCACGGAAAGGGGTGGTTGATTTATGCATGGCTGCCTGGGCACCCGGTTCCTACCAGGTAGAAGATTTTGCAAAACATGTTGTGGAGATAGCCGCGCGCAACGCTGACGGCAGAGCCCTCAAACTGGAGAAGAGAGATAAGAGCACATGGGCGATCAAGGCAGATGGCAGAAATGTCACGGTGAAATACAGGGTGCACGCACACAGGATAACCGTGCACCACAGTTTTGTCGACGAAACGCATCTCACGCTCAACGGATGCAGTGCGCTGCTTTATTCGAAGGGATATGAACACCTTCCTGTGACACTGAAAATTGTGCCGCACGAGGGCTGGAACAATGTTTCCACCGGACTTGACAGAACCGATGATAAATGGACTTTTACCGCCCCTGATTTTGATACTCTCGTTGATTCGCCAGTTGAAGCAGGCAACCATGTCTCAACGCACTTCAGCTTTGCAGGAAAGGATCATGAAATCGCAATCTACGGAGCGAGCACGATCGATAAAGAGAAATTCACTTCCGATGTGGAAAAAATTGTCCGCGCGCAGATAGGCATTATGAAGGATGTGCCTTACAACAGATATCTGTTCATCTATGACCTTCTTCCCAACGCATCTGGGGGGCTGGAGCACCTTAATTCAACACACTGTCTTGCAGATCCATTTGCGTTCAGGATAAGGGAGGAGTATCTGTCGAAGTTAAGTACAATTTCTCACGAATTCTTCCATCTCTGGAATGTGAAGAGACTGCGACCCCTCCCGCTGGGTCCGTTTGATTACACGAAAGAGGTCTATACAAGTCTGCTCTGGTTTTCGGAAGGGTTCACGTCATACTATACGTACATTGCGATGAGACGCGCCCTGATTGTTTCCCCCGGAGAGCTGCTCAGGAGCTTTGCAAGAATAGTCGAGTTGTTTGTCAACACCCCCGGAAGGAACTATCAGAGCGCCGGGGAATCGAGTTTCGATACATGGATAATGCTCTACAAGCCGGATGAAAACTCAGTAAATACGGGCATCTCCTATTACACCAGGGGTTCCCTGATCGGCATGCTTCTGGATCTGTACATCATAGACGCCACAGGAGGCAGGAAGAGACTCGACGATGTCATGCGCCTTCTCTACAACTCGACTTACAAGAAGGGAAAAGGGTTCACTGAAGAGAACTTTATCGAGGCATGCAGCAAGGTGATTGGAAAGGAAGCTCCTGTGCTCTACAGGCAGCTTATCAGGAGCAGAGGTGATTTGCCATTTGGCAGGTACCTCGCGCTTGCTGGTCTTGAAATGAAATGGGAGAGCGAACGGAAGGAAGGATGCGCAGGCATACTCATGTCGGAGAAGTTGCCTGAAGTTGTGGGCAGTGTCCTGGAGGGAATGCCTGCCGCAGAGGCCGGAGTTTTTCCTGGCGATGAGATAATTGCTGTCAACGGCATGCGTGTCAGACCTTCCGATTTTGCTGCGAGAGTAAGAGAACTTTCACCGGGCGAAATCACCTCGCTGACCATCTCCAGACACGGCGCATTGAAGAATATTTCTGTAAAACTTGATGAGAGACCCGGAAAGCTGAAATTTGTGCAGATGAAGAAGGCGGGCGCGGGACAGAAGCGGACGTACGAGAAATGGGCTTATGCGAAATGGAAGGACGGGATATCCTATGAGGCGGTGAAGGACCCGCGCCATTACATGAAACGCTTCGACATCATCTGAACAGGCAGTGTGGTGCATTCCCGACACCATTTGACAGATGAAGCCGGATAGAGCGCGGCTGTCTGATTTCCGGCAGCCTGCAGATGTGCTGCCAGGGTTGCGATTCAAGCCGCTTCCCGTTGAATATTACATCAGCCCTGGCATAGCCCGGGCCATTGTAGAAAGCACAAACGCCTTCGTTCATTCTTGCAACATGCAGGTTAATTTTCCCGAACATCTACATGAAAAGCCGCTTCTCCAGTTCATCGACAGGAAGTGTGCCGACGACGCTGGAGCGAAAGGACGGATGGACTGCAAGATGGTTAATCCAGCCGTGCGGTCTGTCGAAGCGACCATGAACAGCGCCGATTGCCCGGCCCTGAAATTCCGCCACCAGAAACAGATCCGGATTGCGCTGTCCGGTCAGCTCAATTTCTTCTTCTGAGTCAGAGGGACTGATACAAATGCCGGAGACAGACCACGGACTGATTACAGCGGAAAGGTCTCCAGGGATGCAGTCCCTGACAGATGTGGCGGGAATATCGTCATTATTCATCCAGGCGGTCTCGTTTGCATCCATGAATATTGAACGACCCGGAGAAATACAATAGTTACAAATTTCATAGACAGATATTCCCGCCTGTGAATTCGTCTGGCAGCGAACGGAGACTATAGACTCCCGCCAGTTCCAGCAGCCTGACGTTCTGTGCGCCATTCATGTCGGCATCATCCGTGTGCCCACAATGGACGCACCTGAA
>DAHXLZ010000348.1 GCA_027365715.1 Methanomassiliicoccales archaeon
GGCTGTACATAGAGGAAGATGTGAAAGATGTGATTTCGCTGATTCAAACACACAAGCACACGGGTGGACTTTCAATACCCGGTTGGGAATAGATTCAGGAATTGGCGGAATTGTACGAAGTGAAAATAGAGCATTGAAACGATATTATTTGAGATTTCTGCTCACAACAGGCAACGCTATTCAATAGCTTGAGGGCAGCAACACTCCTTTGTGGGCTTCGATTTCTGCCTGTGTAAGAGCCTGATGAACGTCTGGTGACACTGCCTGCACGGTATGATACAGTCTGTCCAGTCTGTGCTGACTGTACAGTTTGTACATTCTGTCCGCCGGAGGCAACAGTGAGAGCGCTTGTGAGCATTATGAATGCCAGACATGCTGAGACAAGCACAATGATCCGGGAGTGATGCAGTCTTTTTCTGTTTGTACTATGCTGGAATCTTCTGACTGACTGTATATTAAGGCTGAACATAGAAATACACATTCCCCACAGTTAAGCCAGTGGAGTAAAAAAGGAGTTATTTAAACATGTTGATTTATGAAACGTACCATACAAATCAGTGGCTAATGGCTTGATTGTGAATTAAATTTATTATCTGTGCGCCAAAATATAAATTAATCTTTCGGCGGGCTGAACTAGCAAGAGAAAAATAGTGCGAGCGAATTGCCGTCAACCTCTTAGCTGACAGGCAGAATCCACGCCCACAAAGGAGTTTTGCTACCCCTCAAGTTATTGAGTAGCGTTTTCTGTTGTGAGCAGATATCCCAATTAATACCGTTTCAAGCCACTCAACTTCCAAGTCGGCTTTCTCTCCAATGACATAGGGTTGCATCTGCTTCAGGGAACGGTGGAACCGCTTGGCTTTGCCGAGCGAGATGAAGGCGGGTATAACTTCGCTCTTTCGCAGCACGTATTCCTTCTTTTCACACCAAATGCTGAATCTGAGTTCGTAAAGAATGGTGTTTATTGTGGCTTCTACAGTTCTTGAGGCCGCTTGCCTTTTGTCGATGTGATGCGCACGAAGCCAGATGTGGAATCTTGTAGCAGTCCATATACTTCCTGAAGGGCATGGGTACCTTCTCAAGGTTGTATCCCCCCACAACAACTTTACCCTGAAGTTTCAATCGCAATATCTCAGGCATCAAATCGATATCAGCACCGTAAGGGTGCCGCAGAAGCCGTTCTTCAATAATGACGGAACCGATGGATTTTGGTATGGAATACCGGGTTTTGAACGATGCGGCCATGGCCTCGACTTTTTCTTTGGTACAATCTGGCAGGGAGTGTTTCGTAATTAATATGGTATCAATGTCACTCCGGCCGGGGATGTAATCTCCCTCAGCCAAGGAACCAACGGTGTATAGTGCAAGGAGATTGCTTTTGAGTTTCTTTTTAACAGATCTGGCGAAAAATTTGGCAATGCCCCAAGCTTGACTCTCATCTATCACTCACTACCCACTCGCTATCCACGCTATACTGAAGATAATGGTATGAATTTACTTTTCGTCATAACCTGTTTTGCGGTAAATGCTATTTCCTAACACAAAATGCGTGATTGGGAAAATCAGTACACCTTTGCCGAACTCAGGAGACAATATGCAGAATGGAGATTACTTGACCGGCATCAGGAGAACTTCATCTTGAGAAGTTACCCATAGTCAGTTATGGGCTACAGTCGTTCACAGTATTACGCTCAGGCAGTCGTTGCACGGCATGACTTCATTTACCAGCCCATTTCATCTGAGATTGTTCATTAACTAAAAATATTTATATAGTTATTTCAATTAATGAATTATTATGAAAACTGCAATGAGTGAATATGTAATTACGCCTCACGAGATCAGGGTAATGAGGACGCTTGCTCACGGCAGTTTTTCGATCGGAGAATTGGCAACAAGGATGAACTTGTCAGATGGTTCGGCTTCAAAAATCGTCAGTGGCCTGTTCAGGAAGGGATTCATATCAAGAAAACGGGAAGGCTTGAGAATCATTGTAGAGCCGTCAAGCAATTCTCATGCCCGGAATCTGACTGATTTAGTTCTGGCATATGCTCAGATCCCCTGGGAAAATATGCTGGCATATTCCAGCCTGCCAATACTCTCCAGAGATCTTGGAGGCGCAGAGTTTCCAACAAGCATTTCACAAAGCACAAGATGGAGAGTTGAGCACAATCTGGGCCTGTACGGTTTACCTCCGGGCAAGCAAAATCTTACGTTGAGTCTGAAAATTGAACAGTTCATCCATGCTTATGTTGAATTTGCGCGGCGACAGTTGGCAGATAAGATACTTCCAAAGGGAAGTGCGATGGTATGGTCCAAGGGATTTGACTTTATAGCGAAGACAAAAAAGGGTGAAGTTAACGAGTCATAATATCTGAAGAAGACGGCGCTTAGCGCTTTTCCAGACTACGGCATCCGATTTATCACCGACAGCGAGTATTTCTTTTACGACCCCTTTCAGCGGATACTGACTCTGGAGGACATAATCATTCATACAATACTGATTGATCCTTCCAGTCGAACCCATATAGGGTACGCAATACTCCTTCTTCTCAAAGAGAAGAGCAGGGCTAGTCTTGAGCACCTGCTTCAAAAAGCCAGAGCGCTGGACATCGAGACAATTGTGAAGGATGTGATTTCACTGATTCAAACACACAAGCATATGGGTGGACTTTCAATACCCCGTTGGGAAGAGATTCAGGAATTGGCGGAATTGTACGAAGTGAAAATAGACCATGGAAACGAGACAGTTTGACAGCGATTACATTGACGCGGAATTGCAAAGACTCACTGCTACATTGACCAGGGAAGAGGGACTCTGCTTGGCTGGAGGATTTGTAATGGCCATGCTGGAGTTAAGGGCAGAAACAAGAGACTATACGTGGTGGCAGGAAATGAGCGGGAGGCGCCAATTCTGATGGATGCGCTGAGAGAATCGGGTTATTGCACATTGATAACTGGAACTCTCGAAGGAGCATATCGATCGATGTCGGCCAGACATTGTCAAAACGCCTACATATGTGATTGTTAGTATCAATGAGCAGCATCGACACAGATGCGTGCACCATATTTCTTTTTGTCATTGCAGAAGAACACTGTTTACAAGCAGAACCTGACAAAGAGCCTCCTGCAAAAGGAGTCACGGGGGACGCACGACGATTGATCGGTAAGGCCTTCTGCGTTGAAACAGTTTGTTATTTTTCTGGGATGGGATCGCCGAGAATCTTGGCCTTTGCCGATATTGAGTCACGGCCATCAAATATTATTTAGATCCGACTGCATTTCTTGCAGCCACAGAGTTGGTCGCATGGAATCAGCCGGATTCGATACAGGTATAGAGGACAGACTGAGAGATCTGCTTGACTGCGATCCTTCCGTGGTTGACACTGTTGAGTTCATTAACATTCTCAACGACCCGGGCCTCGACCAGATAAATGCTGCAGGGATCCTTGCATATAGATGGAATAACGCTGCAATTAACCTGAAGAGAATAATTGAGCTGGATGCAAGGCTGTACAAGGCAATGGATCTTTTCACAAAATGTGCTTCTGCTGTAGGCGCTTATCAGGATGCTGAAATCCTGATCAAGAGGGCAATTGATGCCTTTTCATATGACGCGGCAGAAACTGCAAGCCTTTCCAGTCTCTATGCAGGTGTACTGCAGCGCAGGGGACGC
>DAHXLZ010000010.1 GCA_027365715.1 Methanomassiliicoccales archaeon
GTTTCCCAGTTGTCTTCATCCGTCTCCTCCCTCTGCCCGACCTGGCAGGTGAATGCCGGCCTCCAGTAGTACCTGTTGAAATTATGGACACCCCACCATACTATGTCCTGCCAGCTTCCGTCCGTCCCTATCTTCAGCGGGAGTGTCTTGTTCGGCATGTGTATCTTCGCAAGCCTTTCGCTCCCCGTTTCAATGCCGACCTGCACGCCGATCCAGTTGTCGGGACCTGCCCTGCCGATTTCCGAAAGTCGGCTGATCAGCTCGGGATAACCTGCAGGAATGGATATCCTGCCGTGGGTAGGGTTTGTGGCCGTGATGCCCGGCACCGACATAATGGCGCTGAATAATTCGAGCAGTGCTTCCTGATTCGGTTCATACATCCTGCCATGCCTGAACGCAAAGATTTCGTCTGTCTGAAGCCATGCGTTGCTGAACCCTCCCTGCCTGACGTTCACTTCCGTCTCTTTCACGATCTTTTCGATCGGATAGTAGCGCAGGGGACGTAGCGTAACCTCGCAGAAGTCGCAACCGATGCCGCATCCTCTCATTATTTCCACTATGCCTTTTGCCGCAGGTCCCTGAATCGCCGGTATTTCATCAACCGAAGGATAGGATTTTCTTCCTGGCCTCCTTGAGACGAAATGCTGGTGGCTCCTGAACTCTCTTCTGAATTCGCCGTCGAAGCTGGTGTAGCCCTCGGCGAACATGTTGCGGTCCAGGGAACCGTCATGTATCTGCTCGAACAGATCGCATATTACATCCTCGCACTCCCCCTGGTACGCGTAATCTATTGAAAAACGTTCCAGTTCCTCAGGAAAGAGAGTGAATTCCCAGACGCCGGGTCCGCCGACCACAAGTTTGGCCCTGCTCCGTTTCCTTGCATTCTCCAGCCTGACCATGAATGATTCCCACTCCTTCCTCACCCAGGGATAGTAGGATGAGCCGAAGAGAACAGAATACGAGGTAGTCAGCGGTCCCGTTCCCAGCGGATCCATGGTTGACACTGCTATGACTTCCGTGTCCTCCGTTATGAAACGATCAAGGAAATTCTGGTGTGCGACTGCCACCTGCGCTTCCGTATTCCTCTGGAGAAGCGCGGCCTCCAGCTTCCGCAGTGCATAAGGTGCATACTTCATTCTCCCGGACGGAAGAGGTTCGATATATTCTCCCTTGAGAAAATCGTATATGGCCCTGGGCATGGTGTTCGACGGCGCGCAGGGCAGAAAATCGAGAAGGGGGAAGTTCCTGTAGTTGTAGCAGAGCGTCGGATCGGAAAGAAGGACATATTTTGTCATTACGATACACCCTCCATGGCAGGAGACGGAGAACAATGACATCCGGCAGTGGGTGTCCCATTGCAGTCATGGGCTGACCACCATGGTGCAGCCTGGACAGCCGGCTCCCGGAGGAGATGTGCCGACGGCCGAATGCAGAGGCACAGGCTGATTCCGCACATTAAACCTGCAGGCTTCATCTCCCCCTCCTTGGATTTGCGCCCGTGCAATAGTCTGATTCACATTTTTTCCATACAACCGTGTCCAGCCCGGAGGAGGGCGGAAAGTCAAGGAGCCGCCTCAGGCTGCCCGCAGCCTTCCTCCCATGGTGGAGCAGAAAATAGGGCGCGAATGCAATTGCGCAGAGTTTTACGAACGGATAGATGCTGTCTGCCCACATCCGCATATTCCTTCTCCAGCACTCCATCAGAAATTCCCATTGCAGGTCGGTCAGCTTCTCAATGCTTGCCTTGCCCGCATTTTTCAGAATTGCCTCCTCCAGCGGCACAAAGAGGAGCGGAACATAGAAAATGATATTTTCCTTCAGCCTGTCCAGCAGCTCAAGCGATGCTATCACATCCTCCTCCCTTTCACCGGGAAGACCCATTACAAATGTGAACATCGGGTACCAGTCATGGTCGTTGAATATGCCCGCGCCCCTGACCACAATTTCCGGCCACTCGTTTATCGGCAGGGGATACGATTTTCCATGCATGTATCTGCCCATCAGTGAGGCGCTCCCTGACTCGATGCCGACATCGACACCGATGAACTTCTTCCCGTTTCTCCGGTAATGGGACTTTTCAATGATGAGCGGTGTTATTTCATCGAGCAGCGTTTTGTTAATCAGAACCGGAACGAGCGATGCGTGCGAAATTGCAATTTCCCTGATGCCCTCATGCCCTGCAATGGCACCGAACAGACGTGAGAGTGCCGCGCTGCTGGGAGTGAAGCGCGCATCATTTCCGTAGAGGAAGACGTCTTCGGTGACCAGATAACAGGAATCGGCGCCGAACCTGACATTGATGTCAACCTCCTTCATGACCTGCTCCAGCGGGAAATCGTACTTGGTCCGGAAGTCGGGAGAACAGAACTGGCACCTTCTGCCGCATCCGCGTGTTATTTCCACCGCTCCGAAGGAGGAGGCATGCCTGATCGCCGGTACTTTCTCAAAGCTGTACAGCTTGCTGGTTCTTACATAACCGTCCCTCAGTTCCCCCGATCTCAGTCTTTCCAGGGTCGGTATTAGCCATTCCTCGCATTCTCCGGCGACAAGGAGATCGATGCCGTACCTTGACTGGAGGCCTGAATCGCGGATCTGCCAGACACCGAATCCTCCGACGATCTTCTTCAGTCCGGGTCTGCGCAGAACTGGTGTCCGCATGAGCCTTTCGAACTCCGATCTGTTCAGTGCCTTCCCGCCGAATCCGATGAGCGGATTGTATGTAGTGCTCACATATGCCATTCCGAGAGGGTCCATTGTCGAAATCAGTACTGCTTCTGTTCTTTCTCCGACGAATTCCGGCAGCATATCAGGATGAACGACGGCGACCTCATTTTCCCCGTAGTGTTCGGACAGTATGCTTTCAATCTTTCTCAATCCATACGGTGCAAACCGGGCAGTGCCGTCCTCCATGTTCCATGGCTTCAGGTATCTGCTGACGAACGGTCTTGCAAGCATATGGGGGAAGGAGGCGTGCATGGCCTTCATCCACGAATTTCCGTATGTTCCCATCTCAGCCGCGGAAGCTGTCAGAACGAATCTGAACCCTTCCCTCACCCGGGAAGGCTTCGTTTCCGTCTGCACTCCTGAAAGATGCATATTGCTCAATCCCCTCTACGCTGTTGACACCGATCCGGTTGTCTGGCCGGATTTTCTGCTGGATACCATCCAGTCGGGGATATACCCGAATCTGCGCCTGAATTCAGATTTCAGAAAGCGCATTATGAACGAGCTCACTGCGTAGGTTCCGGCAATCGTTCCCATTCTGCTCAGGAAGCCGAAGCTCTGTGTCGCGAGCCATATGTCCTCTGTGAACTGTCTTGCGTTGTGTTTCCATGCTGTGTAATACAGTTTCCAGTGATGCTCATTCATCATGTCGTAGTCCATGCTGCGATCCGGTTTGTAGTAGTCGACGTAAAGAAGAGGTGCTATGATGCCCTTGAAGTGGTCCTTTACCGAAATTGTCTCTATGAATTCGGTCGTCATATCCACCTCGTCATTCTCCTCCAGAGGATGGCCGACAACGAGCGTTATGGCAGGATAGTAGTAATTCTGGTTCATTATCCGTATCGCTTCCCTCACGGTCTCGGGATATTCCTCCGGCGTGTACGGTTTGGCTTTGAACGGCATGAATTTCCTGACCATTCTTGGCGATATCCATTCCAGCCCGGGCTGTACGCCCATCCACGAGTCGGGCGAAAGACGGTTTATGCCTGATAATTTCGCTATCAGGGAAGGCGCAGCCCTGACACCTGCGAACGTCCAGTGCGTTGCGCCGATTTTGTTCGCTCCTGCGTTTTTGAGAGCCTGGAACATTTCAACAATCGCATCTTCGTTTGGTATCTTGTCCCTGTTGTCGCACCCGTACAGCGTCAGTTCTTCGGTGAGCAGCCAGACAGAATCATATCCCAGTTTTATGTTGTTCGATGCCTCGCGCACAATCCTCTCAACAGGGAAATCACGCTTTGTGCGCAGATTCGGTGCGCAAAAATCGCAGCCTCTTCCGCAGCCGCGCATGATTTCGACCGTTCCTGTAAGCGTGGGCCTGTTGATCTCAGGTATCTCGTCGGTGGCCCGTATCAGGTTCGTCTGGCACCTGATGTATTCGGGCGCATCCCCGTTTTCCACACTTTCAAAAATCGGGACTACAGCCCTGTCCGCCTCGCCTTCTACAACATGGTCGACGCCAAGCTCTTCTCTGACCCATCTGTCTATCTTTGCATTCTGTTTCCCTGCAGCGATGCCGTCATTCTGATAGCGTTTCGCATCCATCCCGAGAGGCGTTTCCTGCCGTCTCAGATAATCCGTGAAAGGGGAGAGCAGCTGCCATGAGCCGGGTCCGCCGACCACCACTTTGAAGTGGTATTTGTCTTTCAGTCTCCTGAGTCTCTTCATGAGACGGACGAACCACATCCTGTTCCATGGATCGTTGCTCCAGCTGATTGCAGTATCAACAGTCCCGATACCCAGCGGACTCATTTCAGTGAGGCCTACAACCCTGGTTTCCGGTCCTATTGCCTTCTCAATGAAAAATGGATGCTGTGCAACAACACTCTGTGAACCTCCTGCAATTTCAAGCGCGCGTTCTATCCTCCTCAGTCCCAGAGGCGCGAGCCTCATGGTGCCTGTGTTCATTTCAATAGTATCCCGTGTGGGGCATATCATCCTGTACACAGGTCCTGGCGAAACCTTGGCCGGGCCGCAGGACAGGAAACCAAACAGGAAATTGAACCTGTAGTTGGACATCTGAGAACGGTCGGCAGTCAGTATGTATCTGCTCCCCTTCGATGACATGAAGGAAATGTAATGAATTCTTCATTATTGAATTAGAAAGAGCCAATTACTGAACATGGTTCAGAACACTGGAGTTGATGAAAGTCACATGCCATGGATTCCTTTTGAAAATGAGGATGTGGCTCACACAATATCCTGCAGCAACGACAGCAGAAGGCACCGATCTCTCTTCTCGACCCTCTTCTCAACCTGACTGCCGATCTGTGACCCGTCCAGTTGAAGTTACATGTTTTTTTTTCTGAACAGGCATAAGAGCCGCATGCTCGGCGGGCCGGAGACAGAAACGGGATGCATGATCCGCTTACAGAACGTATCTGCCGGCACACGGTCTCCCAGGCAGCATCGGAAAACAGCACCGTGTCACCGGCAATGTCAAAGACCAGTGCATCACTCGTCTCCAGTCTGCGGAATCGCGGCCTTCTGAAAGAAACATGCCTGTCAGGCAATCTGGCATAAAGAGCCGGGTGAGCAGTCCCGGAAATCCTATGGCACATACCGTTACGGCACCGCATGCCGCCATCCCGCCGGCGTATGCAGCCGGGCGTTCATCGATGTACATGAGTGAATCAGAAACCAACACTGTGCAATGACAGGTCCATGCAAGTGCCCGTAAACCATGAAGCAGCTTTACCGGCATCTGAATGCACAGCGCACAATATGCTTCCGTATCCTGATTGAACCGTCATCCGAAGATATTGGAACCGTGAGCCGGCATGAAAACCGAACCGACGTGAGGATCCGGCGCATTCAGTCTGAGAAAAGCCATACCGCTCAACAATCAGGCGTCAACACCATATTTTGCCGGAAAAATCACTGCACCAAATCCAATTGTTTGCGTCTGGTCCACCGGATCAATCTTTCTGATTTATTTACGGCCCGTTGAATAACATTAAGTGTGAAAATGGGAGGGTACAATCTGGCCTGCAAAGGTTCCCGCAAGAATGCAGTCGGATGCGGCGGAAGAGCTTTCCGGCTCCCGTTGACTGCAGATACTATTGAGGACTGTCCGAACCAATCTCCGATATACGCTGTCAGCTGCAGCGGGGTCAGAAACCTTCTGTTGTCTGACTGCTGCAATTACCCGCCGGCAGGCCGCAGTGTAATCACCTTCTCATTTTTACGCAAGAAAGGTGAATTGATATGAGAACTTCGGTTTTGGTTGCAGGAATTGTGATACTCATCGTCGGAGGAATTGTCGCCGGCGTGGGACATGCCACACAGGGAATCCTCCTGGGCGGTATTGTTGTGTTGATAGTTGGAATAATAATAGCAGGCATAGGCGCAGCTTTGCGGTCCAGGTCCGGTATCAGGACAGTTTCCGGCGGCATGAGTGCGTCCTCTCATTCCATGCCTGCGTCCTCAGCACAGAGTAGCCAGGCTGGGGCCGATACGATGAGTTCAATGGTTGAAATGCTTGCAAAGGCACCCGAGGAGCAGAGACGTACGATGATAAAGTCCAGGCTGTCCACATTCGCACAGCAACAGGAAACCGAGAGGGCCG
>DAHXLZ010000027.1 GCA_027365715.1 Methanomassiliicoccales archaeon
GAACCAAGTGCTGTATCAACAGGAGTCGTCAGAGTGGCATTGAAGTTTGCAAACGTCAGCCTTATCTCGGGCCCTCCGTACTATAACAAGACGGTCAGCCTAATCATCAATACCTCCACTGGTCTCTATCAGAGCCCGAAAGTGAAGACCAACACTTCTCTCGTGATAGGCTCTTATTATCCAATAACTGTCGAGGTCAAGGGTCCGGGTAATTTTGCAACCAATCAGACTTTCAATTTGCTGATTGAAAATACAGGCCCAAATATAGTGACTGCGAGCATTAATCCGAATCCGACAACCCCAACAACCAGGGGCGGAGATTTCACTGTAACTGCATACGTGGTCGACAATAACCAATCTGCGTTTAATCCTCTTAATAACGGGAAGGGTATTGGGAGTATAACTGTAAGTGCTTTGGGACCCTCCCTGACAAACACATCAGTCAGTGGTTCTCCAAGATGGATGAATACCACAAACTATTCCGGAATATTCACATTATCAGGAAAAGTGAATTCCACTGCCTCTGGGGTGGAACCGTTCGTGATAACCGCCACTGACATAAACGGCAATAAAGCACACTATACTGTTGAGCTGGTAGTGCTTCAAACCCTCAATTCAAGTTCCTCACTGAATCAGTCGTATCCTTCGAAATATTTTGGATATACAAGCATGAGTTTTTCACAGTTCAGCTGGAGAAATATGAGTACGGGTGCAAACCCCAATTATAATTCCGGATATAGCATACCTGCTAGCGACGTTTATGTCGCTAACGGGAATAGTCCCAATACCGCTTCTGGCATTTATTTCAATCTCGTCCTTGAAAATCACAACTGGTCTGGAAAGGCGACGACTTCGAAAGACATCTATCTTGATGGATTTTCCCAGATTGCTTTTGTATTTTTCGGTCTTTCACCTGGAAACAGTAATAAATTCTATACAGATATGTCATTTATGGTCATGAATAAAACTGCAGGCGCAACAGAATGGGTCGTGAACTCATCTGGCACGCCAGGATACCATCAAACCCAGGTAAGTTCAAGTTCAAGCAGTAATACTTATCCTGCTCTCGGAAGCCCTTCTAATCCCTATAACTCACTAAACTATGTCCTTCTTCCTGCAGCGATTGGTGGAGTTGCTGTTCCGGCAAATGTGAGTTTCGGAATATCGGAGTCGTCGCTGGCGACAAATTCGCCGATTCCACCGCTAACCACGACCGGCGGCCCTTTTACGACGAGCGCGTTTGGTAGTAGCGAAGTAGGTAGTCCGGCAGTATCCGCTGATTTCCTGATTCTTTTTGGATATTTATGGCCAGCGGAAAGTCAACCGACATCCCTGACGACCACGGGGATACCATATGGGCAATCACTTCCGTTCACCGGCATATATTGGTATTGACGAATTTTGAAGCAGAGCATAAAATATGTTCAGATCTTTACTTCTTCCTCAGGTCTATCTGTTGTAAATCTTATGGTAGGGTCTGGCCAGTAAGAACTGTGGTCCCTCAGCCTTTACGTCTGAAAACTCCTTTGACTTGATCAGCTTCTCAAACGACTCCATGTCCCTCCACTCGGAATATATGAGATAGCTGTTCTGCTGATCAACTCTCTTGTAGAGCAATGCGGAAACGAATCCATCCATCTTCTTTATTTCTTCTACCACACCGCCAAACATTTTCTCAAATTCGCTTTCCTTGCCTAGTATCACATCGTAGTATAGGCCAACTGTCAGCATTCTATCACCATGAAAATGATGAATAACGGGTATATCTGTGTTGTTCGTCAAATTCGATGACACGCCGGTCCTGACCTGAAGCAGGTAACCTCATCCGAATAGAGAAGTGGCTTGGTGTTTCAGACTTTCTCTATCCTCATGAATCGTACTGAGTCCCATAAACAAATTCAGCAATAGCCGATTCCCTAACATCGATGTGGCCGATAAATTATTCATCTGTCTATCTCCCGGAAATTTCCGATAGAAGCAGCGGTCATAGGGCTCTATTGCTGTCAACCGTCAATCCCGGGTTCGTTCACAGTTGGCTTGACTGAGCTCACGTCTTTAGAGCCTCGGCCTGTTGCAGAAGTCCCATTTCAGCGAGTTCCTTCTCTATTGCAGCTGTGCTCTTCTCCGGATCTCTGTAATACGCAGAGATGAGCCCTGCGACCTTCTGATAGTTGTCGAAATTCTTCTTGCGCATATATTCCAGCATGATAACCCTGCGGCGCATTTCGTTCTCCATCTGCCTGGGCGACCATCCCCTCGAGAGCCTGATTTTCTCGAATATATAGCTGTGGCCGGAAAAGTGGAAGCGGTCGTCAGCAGGATTCCAGGTGAATACTGAATTGTATATTATCTCGTTGGTCTCCGGGTCAAGGCCGACAATCTCTGTCAGTGATTTAACCCTCCTAGTCATCTTCGTGCCAACCTTCACCTGTCCCTGCAGCAGCATTATGTTCAAAGCCGTCATGAGCGACCTGGGCAGGTTGATTGGCTCGCTTTCCATCCTGTGTATCATTGAGCTGAGGTCATCCGCATGGAATGTGGAATATGCGATGGTGCCTGTAGCCATTGCCTGAAAAACAACGTACGCTTCCTTGCCTCTGACCTCACCTACCATGAGATACTGCGGCCGCTGCCTCATTGCAGCTGTGAGCAGATCAAACATATCGACCGCTCCGGCCATCTGGCCGGAGGACTTTCCGCCGAAACCCTCCCTCGTCACCGATGCGATCCAGTTCTCATGAGGCAGGTTGAGTTCCCTTGTGTCTTCAATGCTGATAATCTTCATCTGCGGGGGGATGAAGAGAAGAACTGCGTTGAGTGTTGTCGTCTTCCCGCTCGCCGTGCCGCCGCAGACCATCATTGAGCTGCCGTACTCTATGCACAGCCATAGATAGGCCATCATGTCAATGCTCATTGTTTTGAAGCGCATCAGGTCGATGGGCGTGAACGGGTCATCCTTGAATCTTCTTATTGTGAAAGAAGAGCCTTTCTTTGTCACATGCTTTCCGAGCGTTGCGTTAAGCCTTGAACCGTCTGGAAGGGTGGCGTCAAGCATCGGGTTTGCCACCGATATTGTCTTTCCCGAACGCTGCGCGAGCCAGACAACAAAAGCGTCGAGGTCCGGCTCCTTCTCGAATCTGATGTTTGAGCGTATGGAACCGTATTTTCTGTGGAAAATGAAGATAGGTATGTTCACTCCGTCACAGGAAACATCCTCCACATTGCTGTCAAGCATTACCCCTTCTATGTTTCCCAGGCCGGTGAGGTCTCTGCTGAGATAGTAAAAAACCCTCTCCATCGAAAGAGGGTTGAGTGAAATATCGATTGCATGCATAATTTCCAGCGTCGCTTTCTTGAGGAGATTCTCCCTGTCCTCCTTATTCTCGAGCGGACTCATGATGATCGTTGTCACCAGCGCTTCCTTCAGCTTCGTCAGCACACCCCTCTCGTCGATGGAGAGCGGCGGCTCAATCAGCTCGTAAATGTATTCATTCAGAATGGTGTCGTATTTTATCCTGGCAAAGGAGTACGGGTCCTTGAGCGGTGTGAGCTCAACTTCCTCCTGGCTTTTTTTCAGTTATGAGCGGTATGGGTGTGATTTTCGAACTGTGACCCTGGCTGTATTCGTCTTCAGTAATCCTGATTTTGACAGGCTTGCTGGCAATCGTGTTGAGGAACTGCACGTACCTTGACCTCAGGCCCTGTTTTCGCCTCTTCTGCTCCTGTGCTTCTGTGTCCCTTTCCGCAACAGTCACCGGCTCATGCCCCCAGGAAGAAATGCATGAAAACGAAACCTATCGCCAGCATGATTGCACTGTGCCTCATCCCGTTCGACATTCTGCCATCCTGGATGACGCCGGCCATTATCCCGTCTCCTGTTGCATGAACTATTACCGCGATGTAAAACGCCAGCGTCACAGGCCCTATTGCAAGCACATTGACAGTTGAAACACCGCTTCCCGACAGCACGCCGCCTGTGTTCTGAAGCTGCGATCCGGCCTTCTTGATTTCCGGTATGAAGGTGGCCTCGAGTATGAATATCGTTGCGAGGAAAACAGCGAACGAGATGTAGATGACGACCATGTATGTGCTCATGGCTATCGTCCTTTCCTTCCTGTCCAGGATTCTTTCCCTCGAGTCGTGGGCAATCATGTTCAGCACATCGGAAACAGCACCGCCCGCGTCACTCGCCTTGATAATTATGTTTGAAATCCTTGTTATGAGAATGCTGTTCATTCTCTCAGAGAAGAGCCTGATTGCCTCCGTAGCCGGTATTCCCCAGTCAATCTGTGCTGCCATCCTGCGTATTTCAGGCGTCAGCCTTCCATACTTTCCGTCTGACGCAACCACAATGGCCTGCGCAAGCGTCATGCCGAACCTGCCGGCTTCCGCAACATCCCTGAGGAAATCAGGCACTCTGTCCTCAATCTGTGAGATCTTCCTTACCTCAATGCCCGAATACATTCCGTACGGGCCCATGAATGAAGCAAGTGCGAGTACAATCCAGTCAAGAATTCCCATTCCTGCATAATTGACGCTGTTAACCAGGCCGACTATGCCTATCAGTATGAACAGCATCATGGCTGCTATTGAGCCAATCAGTATCTGCTTTCCCAGATCCTTCTTTACATTCAGCAGTGGTTTCAAATCAACGTATGACGCGACATTTGCATTTTCACTCATTGTGCCGCCTCCTTTCCCATGTTCCAGACAAAGAATATGAAGCCGGCCTGGGAAGCCGGTATCATCAGTAACACTACAACGTAAAGCAGAAGTACCGTTAATGAGAGCGGTTGCCCGAATATCACAGCTGCAGGCGCTGAACCGCCGCCGCCGTTAACGATGGCCATGATGGCCATAATCACTACAAGGAAGAGCGGGAAGGCAACGACCACGGTCACGAATGTTTCGGCAAAGAGACCAAGCGTCTCCATATCCCTCTTTGTGTTGAGTTTATCCTCCTTTTCAAACTGTTCGGCCTTTGCAAGGAAGTAAGGTTTAAGGTGCCCTCCTGATGTTGCCGTTGTTACAACACCCTGCAGGAAATCCTGGAATTTATTCGAAGGAGTTCTGGATGCCGCATTCCTGATGGCAGTGAGAATATCCACTCCAAGAAGCGTCGTATCCCTGGTAATCCATTCCGCTTCCTTCTGAATTTCACCGTATATCGACTGCTTTGCAAGCTCACCGAATATTACATCTATATTCACATCAGCTGAAGCAAGAGCAGAAATGAAGCTCATGGCACTCCCTATGTGCCTGTTTATGTTTCTTGCCCTTGTATTGGCCTTTGATGAAGGCACCGACTGGATTATGAAGTAGGTGACTGCCGGCAGCAAAATCGCAGGAAGCAGTATTCCCAGAATCCTGAGTGCTGCAATCTGGTGGAGGAATGTAAGTATTATGCCTCCGAAGACCACGCCAATGAACAATCCCGCAACAAAAACAATGAGCGTTGTCATCCAGGCAAATGCCATGTACTCTTCCGGCCTTATCTTCATGTGCGCCTTGATTAGATTATCTTCAAGCAACTGGTTTGGCTTGAATCTGGCTTCAACAAACCGGTGCATTGTTCTCCAGCAGAACTGCTGATAAGGTGAGAGTTTGACATAGTCAGGTACTGTTCCGGCCGGCAGCCTGATCGGGTGGGCACCCTCAATCATGCGCTTTGATTTGACCGTCTTGGTCCCGAGGAAGCTCTTCTTCACGCTTTCAAACCTGTTGAACAGGTTTGACTCATCCTGCTGACCTTCCTGACTAGACAACTATTACACCCTCCTCTCCGGAGTGCTTTTCCAGTACTGAACGCACTTCTTTCATCGTTCCTTCCTGATCTCTGTAGTACCTGTTGATGAGGGACCATATTTCCATGTGATTGTTCAGGTTCCTCTTCACCAGGAATTTGATAAGGTCTATCCTCCTGTTGAACTCGTCACTGAGCTCCTCGTGCGTCCAGTTTTTGAGCTCCATGAGCTTGTCGAACAGTGCGCTGTGACCCTTGAATATAAAAACGTCTCTGGCCTGATCCCATTCGAAAACCACGTTGGTTATAATCTCGTTTGTCCCCGGTTCAAAACCGATGAGTTCAACAATGGTTTTGATCCTCCTTGCGTTCTCTTTGCCCACTCTTACCTGCTGCTGAACTACTACTGTCCTCAATGCTGTCAGCAGTATTCTGGGTATGTTGATAGGCGGGTTTTCCAGCCTGTTTATCATCAGTTTGACGCTGTCTGCATGCATCGTGGAGTAGGTTGTATGGCCGGTGGCCATCGCCTGGAACATCGTGTACGCCTCCTTACCGCGGACTTCACCCACAATTATGTAGTTGGGCCTCTGCCTCAGTGCAGCGCGCACCAGGTCAAACATATCAATCTCACCAGGTGCCTTGCCGTCTGCATTCCTCTCCCCGACACCGGATCTTGTGCTGCCGGGAATCCAGTTCTCATGGGGAAGATTGATTTCCCTCGTATCCTCCATTGTAACAATTTTTGCACTTGGTGGAATGAAAAGCGAAATCGCATTGAGTGTGGAAGTCTTGCCATTTCCTGTGCCTCCCACTATCATGCCCGACTCTCCGGCTTCCACACTCATCCAGAAGTACGCCATCATTTCCGGCGATGCGGTGCCGTAATTTATCATGTCTACCGGTGTAAATGGTTTCTCCTTGAACAGCCTGATCGTGAATGACGAACCGCGGCTCGTGACTTCTCTGGCATACGTCGCCTGGAGCCTGTGCCCTTCGGGCGTTGTTCCGTCAAGTATGGGGCTTGAAACACTGATCTGTTTGCCGCATTTCTGTCCAAGGAAGACAACAAAGGAATTCAGTTTCTCTTCATCATTGAACACAATATTCGTCTTGACGCTCTCATATTTCCTGTGGAAGACGAATATTGGTACACCGACACCATCACAGCTCACATCCTCGCTGTTTATGTCATGCATGAAAACATCGACCGGGCCGTATCCCATGAAATCCCTGATGATGTAGTAGGCGAGCTTGTCCTTCGTGATTGGTGTATTATTCAGCCCTCTTGTACTCAAAAAACTTTCAATACTTCTGCGCAGATATTCACGCCTGTCCATATGTGAGAGCTGTTTGTACTCATAATCAAGTGTTCTCTGAAGAGAATCCTTCAGCAGGGCGAGCAGTTTTGTTTCAGCATCGGTCAGTTGAGGCTCTATCGCCTCCAGAAGATATCCGCTCGATTCAGTGTCATACGTGACCCTGATGAATGAATACATCTGCTTTACGGGGTATATTTCAATAACTTCCATTGTGGGCGAACGCAGTGGAGGTATGGTGGTATATGGCGAACCTTTTCCTTCTGACCACTCCATTTTCCTGCTCACCTCATCCTTCGGCATCATGATCTTTATTCGCCTGTTTCCTCTTTTTGAAAGGAAACGCTTGTAACTCTCGCCTATCAGCGAGGAAATGCTCCTTCTCTCTGCATCGCTATTTTCTGTTTCGGCTGTCGATGCCATTTTCATTCCTCCACAGAGATGCTTACTATTGCGGTTGAAAGCGTGACCTGCCTGACACTGTTGAGTGTTACAGTCAGTTCGTAATTCTGGAAGCTGTTTTCTACTGGTTTATGCACGACGTAGTTAGGCGGCTGGAGACCCGCCTGCGCAAATGTTGAATTGAAGAAATTTCCCCAAGCTGTGGCAAACGGCGTAAATATTGTGATTTTTATCGGTCCTATCTGTCCTGTTCCGTTTGTATATGTGTTCTGTGTGAATGAGAGAAGCTGTGAGTTCAGGCCCACGGTGTTCGTCCCCGAGAATGTTATATTCGAAGATGTCGGCGTCACAACAGACATCTGAAGCAGGCTTAGAGAGATTCCCGCTTTCGCGCTGATTGTGAAGCCGGGGTTTGCAAGCATAACCTGCCCGCCGCTCTGTTGTCCGAGTATGACCGCATCATTCTCATAAAGCACCGATTGCGGTATGTAGTACCTGTTAGGTATGTTTACAACAACCCCGCCGCCCGAAAGTGAATTTTCTCTGTATGTCTGTCCGTTAAATGTGTAATTGAAGGAGACTGAAAAAGATGGATCCTGCTGCTTGCCCGCTACAGGTATCACGCCAAGCTGTCCCTGCGTTCCAGTAGCGAACATCGGCACTCCTGCTGAACCAAGCGTCACAGGGCTGTAGGAGGACAGTGTGTTGGACTGCGAGTTGATGTAATAGAGCATCATGCTGTCTATGCTCTGCTTCAGGTTTGATATCTGAGTCACAACTTGACTGTCATGATGGTGCTCGTTGCCCGTCATCATGGAAGGAACATAATGGTTTGTGAATATGCCCAGGAGGGAAAGGAAGACGAGCAGTGCAAGTATTGTTCCCACAACCGAAGCCACCCCCTCTCTGTCTTTCATCTTCCTGGATGGCCGTATAACTGATTCAGCTTTGAACACACGTGGCATCAGGTGCACTTGTCCGAAGCTCAAAACCCACCGGTGAATTATTTAATTGTGATGCTCTGGTTATCATGCGCTGCGTGACTGGTCTGAATCGGCGGGAATAATGTGCCAGCGGGCAACGGGTCGGCGTTACGCTGGACTTCCGACAACTTATTTACATCCTTCGAGTTACACCCAAGCATGCCTTCGAGATCTGAATTCAGCGGTAAGTCCATAATAGTGACAGGAGGAACGTCCGGTATCGGGCTGGCTACGGCCGACCTTTTTGCCAGGAATGGAGCCAATGTAATATTTACAGGGAAGAACAAGGAGAAGGGAACGAAGGCGCTTAAACTGATAAAGGGGAAGGGCAGCATAGAGTTCTTCAAGGGAAACGTTTCCATCGAATCCGACGCAGAAAAGCTCATCTCGCTCGCTGAAAAGAAACACGGCGGGCTTGACGTTCTTGTCAATAATGCCGGCGTCTATCTGGCCAAAAAAATAGACGAAACAAGCGAAGAGGAGTGGGACTGGATAATGAATACCAATCTCAAAGGCGTTTATGTCGTGAGCAAGCACTCCATCCAGCCGCTCAGGAAGAGCCGTGGATGCATCGTTAATGTGGCGTCAGTAAGCGGCATAGTCGGCGTAAGGAATGAGGCTGCTTATTGTGCATCGAAGGGCGGTGTTATACAGCTGACCAAGGCAATGGCACTGGATTATGCCGGCGACAGCATAAGGGTGAATGCAGTCTGCCCTGGTGATGTAGAGACGCCTATGATGTGGGAAGCGCTCAACAGGGTCGAGGACAGGAATATGGCTGTGGAGAAGGACAAGGCCCTTCATCCTCTGGGCAGGTTCGGCAGAGCGGAGGAGGTAGCCAAGCTCATCCTTTATCTGTCCTCCGAAGATGCTGCCTTCATCACAGGTTCCGCTGTAAGTATAGACGGCGGCTGGAGCGCTTACTGATTCTGGTTTCCAGCCCCTGCGTCTTCCGTGCTGTTCTGGCCTGCCTGTCCGCCTGTAGTATCCTGCGGTTTCTCTTCCACTTTCCGTATGATTCTCTTCGGAACGACTATTCTTCTCGGCTCCTGTGTTACAGGTTTTCCCTCGGGAACCTGCGGGGGCTGCTGTTTCGGCGGCTCATCCTTGCGCTCGTTGTCTTTCTGTTCTTTGAGCGGCGTGCCACATTTCATGCATTCGGCTACGTTTGTCGGATTCATTTCGCCGCATGAAGAGCACTGGATCATCTTCGCCTTCTTCATCTCCTGCTGCCTGGCCAGCCAGTCCTCGAAAGAGAGATAGGTTGGCTGTTTCTTCCACCAGTTGAGGAAGGCTCTGTCCGTGTACTTGTTCCCCATTTCTGCTCTTGCCTGGGCCTTGAACTTTTCCATGAATTCCATGTAATGCTTTCTCATCTCGGCGTTGGCTTCGTCTTCCTTGTCGCCCTCGCCTTCGTCAGCGAATTTCACGCCACATACCGGGCAGTCTCTGGATTTCGATGGAATCCATGAATTACAGTTGCTGCACTTCGCAGTACCTGTCTCAAACTCAGCGCCACAGTATGTGCATTTCTTGGCAGTCTCGGGTATGAATGCGCCACAGTTGCCGCATTCTACGACCCTTGCAAGCCCATATCTGTAGAGATAGAGTGAAACACCTACGAAACCCGCGATTATGACAATGCCAATCAGCAGCCAGTAGAGGATCGGTATTCCGGTTGAAGGCTGGGATGAAACGACATTGAATGCTCTTGATGAGTTGACGAACTGGCCGTTGGAGTAGACTTCAAAGTGGTATGCTCCAGGCTGCTGGCTGGTCGAAAGGACTATTCTCGCTACGAACACACCGTTGGCATTTGTCCTGCCTGTGACGGTCGACGGGACCTGCTGCTGCCCCTTTATGTTGAAAAGCTCTACGCTAACCGGGAAGTTTGCCATTGGTTTGTTTGTAACCTGTGATGTCATCGATACAGTCACGATTATGACCGAACCTGACTTGATTGAGTTGCTTGACACTATGATTATCGCGTTTACCTTCGCAAGCGTTATGTTGTACGCGACAGGCTGGGCGAGCGAATCCTGTGTGTAACTGCTCTCCCTGATTGTCTGATTCCGGTTTACAACCACACTGAATAGGATTTTCTCCTGTTTGACGCCATTTGGCAGAATTGGTGCGGTCCAGGTGAGTGAGACTGAAACAGAGGTCAGGCCGGCAACCAGAGGTATAGTCCTGTTGGCAATGGGTGTTGTAATGTTGCCAATCGAAGGGCCCTCGAAAAGAGTCAGAGGAACATTGTATGCCGATATCTGGCCGTAGTTGTGCACAACGACATTGAATGTTATGTTTGTCTCCTCCTGGAACGAACCGCTTGCATTCAGCCTTACCGGCGACAGCTCAGGCAGCGAGAAGACGTATACCACCGTGCTGGCAAAGTTGTTGGTGTAGCTGATTTCGGCAACGCTGTGCTGACCAGTGGCGTTCGCAGGGTTGACATCAACGCTGACAGTCATATTTCCGGTCAGCATCGGCACACTCCAGGCAGCGGTAACAGGCAGCGGTACAGCCTGGCTCACGACGAACGGCTGTGTGAGGGCGGTCGTCGCAGCGAGCGACTGGCTGTATGTTCCGGCTGTTATGCTGAAGACAACTGTGAAATTCTGTGTTACGGCTGCATAACCTATGTTGTAAACCAGTGCCGTGATGTTGACCTGGCTGCCTTCAACCACCTGTGACGGATTGAAAACGATATTTGAACTGGTTGTTGCAAGGTCGGGCAATTTTATGAATAGCACCGCATTGATCGCCGAGTTCGTCTGAATCAGCGGAACAGTGTAGTGCGCAAGCGATACGGTCTCATTGGGAGCATACCAGGTTCCTGCATCCACATAGCTTGTGTTGACAACGTAATTGCCTTCATACACATCGGCTCCTGCCTTTATCGTGTCCGAAAGTCCGGCGAATGTTGCGATGCCCGTACTGCTGCTTGTTGTACGGGCAAAGAAGGAACCATGGGGATTTGTCAGATTGGCAAATGTGTCAAGTGTGACAACCGCCCCGCTTATTGTTGTTCCGGACTGGCCGTAGACTGTTACATAGAGCCATCTGTAGATGTAAGCAACACCGGAAGACTGAGCATTAACCGATGGGGCAGAAACATTGTACAGCTTTGCCACTTCACTGTAGCCGAATGAGAGGCTGTTTGAGAATGATGAGTTGAATGAACTTATCGTTGCGGCCGAAAAGGCTGCAGTCAGGACATTTCCCATTACGGTGCTGTCGTTAATCCACACTCTGGAGTTGCCGCCGGTTATCAGGTTCACGTTCGGTTCTATTATCGAGTTTATGAGGTAGAGTTGCGCGTTGCCGAACACATACATGTTCACAAGGCTGTTTGAAGTTATGATCGAGTTTTCTATGACTGTTTTGCCCGTCTGGTTGACCAGGAATGAATACTGGCCGCCGTATGTCTCTATGAAACTGATTCCGCCATTCGAGATAAGCAGATTTCCGCTCTGTGTCACAACGATGTTGGATGAAATGTTTATTGCCGATATGATCTCGAAAGGCATGGTTGGCGCAGAGTTGCTGTTGTTCACGATAAGGTCCTGCTGCCCGACTGAAAGATAGATCGTGAGTACGCTGTAGTTCAGGTTACCTGCAACACTGTACTGATTAATTGTGTGCAGGGGATCAAGGAAGACGTATATCGGGGCACTTCCGATTGTTGTCGGTATCCAGTTAATTGAGGTAGTGTTGGCGCCGCCGGCCGATACATTCATTGTGGTTGTTCCTATCAGTGTGCCGCCGTTCAGCGGGTTTCCGTAATAAAAGCCGACAGTCAGATTTGATGCTCCGGCCCTTCCCAGGAAGTTCTGCACATCGGCAGTAATGACAACATTCCTGCCGCTGAATGCCGGGCTGGGATTGAATGTTATTGCAGATGATGCGATTACAAGCTCAGGCAGATTGGGCTGGACAAAGAACAGTGTAGAATTGTAATCTCCAGAATAGCTGGACTCCGGAACAGTTCTGCCGGGGTTTGCATTCACAGCTATTGTGTTATTGCCGCTCGCTTTGAAAAGCCAGTTAACCGAAATCGTCATTGTCTGCAGTGGCCCTAGCGATATACTGAGGTTCAGGCCCGAAACAAGATTTCCGTTCGCACCGTCAGAGATATTGATTGGAAGTGAATTTATGCCTGTCTGGCCGCTGTTAGTGATGTTGAATGAAATGACTCCAGACTGATTCTGATACAGGAACGAGGGTGAAACCACTGGCCTTCCAACAGCAATAAGAGGCAGAGGCACGGTGACTGGTATCGTAATGTTCACACTTACCTCCTCCGACGCAGCCGTGATGTTTGGATATGGGGAGAATGCAAGGGAGTTACCGTACATGCTTGAATTGTATGACACATCAAGCGTGTAATTGCCCACGAAAAGAGAATCCGGGAACGTCGCATAACTGATAATGTCTGTCAGCAGCGGCACGTTTGCCTTCCCGAACACGTTTGTCACATTGTAGTTGGAGGATGACCTGCCAAGATAAGACAGCACAGATGCTGGAGGCACTGTCTGATATGTGTTGGACGGGCTCACGAAGTAGCCTGCAGGAGACCCGGTAGAAAGGTTAGTTGGTGTGCTGCCGCTGTACTTGAACGAGAGCTGGCTGTTTGTTACCGGCAGGTTCTGGCTGCTGTAAACAGTAACATTGGCAAATCTGTAGAGGTACATCTGCGGTAGAATTTGAGTCTGGACGCTAACATCTTTTATGCTTACTGTACCTGTTCCAACATTATCAGCATACAGAACAAGATTTTTCAGCTGTGATAGGCTCGTTATTCCTAATGTGTATAAGTTTGCAGAATAGGGCGCCGCTCCTCCTGTGATGCTGATTCCAGTTTGAATATAACTCGAAACAGGTTGGCCTATTTGTCCAATCATTAATGGAATTGGAGTGGCCGAGAGTGAATTTGCAATTAAGTTGAGATTTGCAGTCTTAAGTTGTGTGTTAAGTGTCACGTCGCCAGAAACATTCAGGCCATAGGTCTGCATTACTGAGCCTGCAGTGATGTTGTAGTAAGTTGCAGTATTTGAATCGAGGTAACTGAGCTGGATCGGTGCAGCCGGAGCGTTGAGCGGACCAAACGTCAGAGGTTTTGCAGCCATCGAAGTCAGCTGTCCGATAAAGGCAGGAGCAAATGCACCGGTGTATCCGGCTGTTGCATTCTGGTTTACTGTAACGCCATAGAAATAGGCGTGGGCGGTGTCCGCGACATACACTGCGTCATGCTTTGCTCCATTCGCCAGGAAATTCGCATCTATGAAACTGTGAATCGCGGTAAAGCTGGACGAGCCCGCAATTGTCAGGTTCTTGTATGCCGGATGCAGGAATGTCATGCTGAGCCATAGCTTGTTCACATAAAGTGTCCCCGATGTTGCATTTGCCCAGACCTGGATTCTGCTGAGATCATTTTCAGTGAGGCCTGCGGGAAGAGTTATCGATGTTGTGTAATAGTTATTTTTCAGGGGTGAGTAAAAAGACTGAGTGTTGATGAGTGCTGCCTGCTGTATGTGCTGTGTTGTGTTTCCGAAAGCCCAGTCCATAGTGCCTGCGAACGTCCCTGTCGTCTCATATTCCGCATTGAGTGTAACTGAAGAGAGCGGCTCGTTTATTCCACCGGTCGTGAAGTTGGTGACAGACATCGTCTGTCCGGCCTGCACAGTGTAATTTGCCTGGTCAAACGCTGTGAGATTGAAAACATTCTGATTTACTGTTGTGTCTGCGATTGGAGACTGCCTGAAGACCGAAGTTGGTATTGCCTCCAAACTGTATGTCACATTATTCTTCCGTGCAGTGTCCGATGCGAACGGATAGTGTTCCACATACACCGCCGACTTGTTGTACGCACCGTTCAGGGCGTATATGTACATCCTTGAATTCTGGAGAAGAACGTTTGATGAGAAAAAGGAGACAACGGGCGCGTTTGCAAAGACGCTTGCGGGGAAGACGCTGCTGTTAATGTAATTTGTATTGAACTGTGATGCCTGGAACCCCTTTATTGTGGAGTTGACCATTGTGAAGTCTGACATATACGAGACAAACTGGCCGGGGAAGACAAACGATGAACCGTCCTTCAAAACAATCGATGCACCGTTGCTCTCGAATACGCCGAGCACAGGTATGTCATTTATCAGATTCAGGTTGGTCGTTACAGTGGAATGGTTGAGAATCAGCTTTCCCCCGTCTACGACAGAAATGTGGTACGTGGCTGCTGAGGCGTAATTGCTGCCCGCGGAGAACTCGTCAAAAAGCAGCGTTTCGCTGGAGAGGGTGACAACTCCCCCTGCCCTGATTGTCAGGTTTCCCTGCATGACCTGTGTTCCGCCGCTCAGGTTCCAGCTTGTCAGGCTGTATCCTGTGCCGACAGTCACATTGCCGCCCTGCTGCGATGGCATTGCTGATGCCGCACTGGCCGTCGACGAAACCAGGTTTATACCACCAAAGAACGCCGAAGCAACAAACAGCGCAGCCACAAGAACTCCAGCCAGCCTGCTCACTCTTAATCGGGAT
The DNA here is from genome assembly GCA_027365715.1 of Methanomassiliicoccales archaeon. Next base: position 14,982 of record DAHXLZ010000027.1, read on the forward strand.
ATCTGCATGATTTTACACGCTCGTGATAGCTATCAATGATCTGAAAATTCGAGTTATCGGGCGATATAAAAATGCTTTTCCATAATTATCAAAGCAGTTTGCAATTGGAAACCGGGCAGAAAGTCTTCTGTGAATCCAAAACAAGAATGAGATTAAGATGTTTGAAACCTCAGACAATTTCAGGCGATTCTCTTCTTTATGACCTTTCTCATCTGGTCATCGCCGGAATCAGCGGTCGCCTCGACCCGCTGTCCGCACGAGTAGCATATTACAGCATCCCTGCTTATGATTGCATTGCAGCTGCTGCAGTACATCTCGTCGCCGGCCGGCTTCTTTACATCCTCGGGGGAAGGCTGTGGCTGCTGGATACCGGCCGGGCGCTGATGCTGCATCTCAATTGAGGGCTCATGGATTTTTGCATCCGCGGGCTTCATGCTCAGCAATTCCTTGCGCAGAGTTTCCTCGAGGAGGACGATGGACTGCCTCCGTGCGACAACCTGCTCTATGATGAGTTTGAGTTCCTGCTCCTGTTTCAGGAGTTCCTCTTCTTTTGTTTTCAGATTGGATTGCTGCTCTTTGACATCCTTCTCAATACCGTTGAGTTCGGATGCCTTTGCTTCAAGATTCTGTTCACGGAAGACGATCAGTTTCTCCTTTCCGTTAAGCTCAATTTCCCTGTTCTGGGTTTCCGCAATCTTGTTGTTCAGCGCGGACTCGGCTGCATGAATATCACTCTCTTTATGCACTATCTTGTTCTCCCTGTCTGTAAGCACAGACTGAAGTTCATTCAGGCTGCTCTCTTTGGCGTTGAGAGAACGTTCTTTTTCCTCGAGCAGGGTCTGTTTGGACGACAGTTCCTGATCCTTTCTGTCCAGGCTCCCCTGCCTGCTGTTCATGTCTTCATGCTGCTTTTTCAGCTTGTTTGCTGTTTCTTCAATTACCTGCCATATTGGCACATCACCTGAAGTCATTTCTTCTCCTCCGAAAATGAACAGCAGAGTTCCAGACCGGTCCCTGCGACGGGAATCCAAAGGCACTCGCTCTTATTCATTTCTTTTCATTACTCAGAATAACAATATTAAGCACTTTTCGTCTGCTTATCGCCGAGCAAACTATCAATCGCTGCCCGCCGGCCGAACAGTATGAACACGTACGGACAGAGAATCGGCCCGAACTCTGCCGGTGTTCACAGGTTTCCGAGCATCGGTCCCAGGACCTGCAGTCCGCCGCGGCTGACTTCCAGTGCATGCCTCTCCATGCTGTGGTCGCATGCACGCATTTTGCCTATCTGGACAAACCTAGTTATTTTTCCTCTGTTGCTGTCCATGCCGAGATAAATCACTCCGTCGCTGAGGAATGCCTCTGTTCCGGCGTAGAATTTGCCGTCAGATATGCTCCCTTCCATAATCAGCATTGTGAACAGACCCATCTCCCTCATGTTTTTGAAGAAGTGGTACATGCTCTTTCTCAGCGAAACATTGTCATCCATAAGAGAGTACAGTGCACCCAGTGAATCTATGGTGAGCATTGTGAAAGACTTTCCATGCTTCTGCTTGAAATTCCTGACAAGCCTTTCAATGAGTGCAATGTAATCGGTCGAAACTTCATCGCCCACCATTTCCAGCTCTCTTATGTCGGTGAAATCCGAAATGAAGAGATTCCTGCCCGCGTCTATTCCCAGACTCTTCATATTTTTGCCGTGGCTTTCTGAAGTCTCTTCCAGTGTGAGGTACAGTCCCATCTCGCCGGAACTGGCAAGGTGTCTGGACATGACTGAAAAACAGAACGATGTCTTCATCGATCCGGGCGGCCCTATTACCAGAACAACCTTCGGCGCATCAACATCGTTTCTGAATATCTTCTCAAGACCGGATAATGTGTCTCTTATCAAACAACACGCACCATGTTAACATTTCAGCACATTCGATATAAAGATTACACTGTGAATTGCATCAACACTAACTTATGGCATTCTACTCTTCATTCTCTTTTTCCTTTGGTTCTATGAGTTTGCTGTCGCTGACGGCCGTGTCATCGTGTTTTGTGTCTGCCGCAGGCTCTTCCCTGGTGACCAGCTTTTTCATCTCCTCCTCCCCTTCCATGACCACACGCTCTTCTTCCTCCGAGCCTACAAGCCGTATCATGGCAGTCACGCGGTCTCCCTGCTCAAGACGCATTATGCCGACACCCTGGGTGTTCCTGCCCATAATCCGTATGTCGTCGATCGGAATCCGTATGACCATTCCTGTTTCAGATGTAAGCAGTATTTCGTCCCCTGCACCGAATGCACGGACAGAGATGACTTTGCCGTTTCTCTCTGTCGTCTTTATTGTTATGACACCCTTTCCGCCGCGCCTCGTCTTTCTGTATTCGCCGACCCATGATGGTTTGCCGAAACCATGTTCGGTTACCGTCAGCAGCACTTTGCCCTCGCTCAGTGAACATTCCATGCTCACCACCTCATCCTGCTGCCTCAGTCTTATCCCTCTCACACCGCCGGCCTGTCTTCCCATGGGGCGCACGTCCGTTTCCCCGAACCTTATGACATAGCCGTTCCTCGTTGCGAGCAGAACATCCTGCTGGCCATCCGTGAGGAGTGTGCCAATCACCTCATCCCCTTCATCGAGTCCGATTGCAATTATGCCCATCGACCGGACATGGGAGTAAGCCATGAGAGGAGTCTTTTTCACCCTCCCTTTCCTGGTTGCAAACAGCAGATAATGCGCCTGGTCGAAAGTCTTGAGCGGAATATTGTCTATTACCCTTTCCCCGTCCTCAAGCTTCGGAAGGAGATTTATTATGGGCCTGCCGGGACTGTGCCTTGAACCGGTGGGTATGAGATAGGTCTTCAGCCAGTATGCCCTGCCTCTGTTTGTTATGAACAGTATGTAATTGTGCGTTGAGGCGACGAACATGTCGACCACGTAATCCTCTTCATGCGTCTCAACTCCAGTGAGTCCCTTGCCTCCTCTGTGCTGTTTTTCATAAGTCGCAAGGGGCATACGTTTGACATACCCCCTGCTTGTAACTGTTACAATGACCTCTTCGTCAGGTATGAGATCCTCGATAGTCATCTCCAGCCCTTCCGAATTGATTTCGGTCTGACGGTCATCGCCGTATTTTTCTCTGATTTCGTTGAGCTCTGACTTGATTATTGTGAGTATCCTTCCCTCATCGCCAAGCGTCCTGGTGTAATCATCGATGCGCGTTACGAGTTCACTGTGTTCCGTGCGCACGCCGTCCATTTCGAGTCCTGTGAGCTTTTGGAGCCTCATGTCCAGTATCGCCTTTGCCTGCTCTCCGGAAAGCCTGAAGCCCCCGTCCTGCGGGACCGAAGCAATCATTTCCTGCACGCCGGCCCAGTCGTTCACTGCTATGAGTTTCTCCCTCGCCTCTTCGCCGGAAGATGATGATCGTATAATCCCGATCATCCTGTCTATGTTGTCGATGGCCACCATGAGCCCTTCGACGATATGCATCCTGGCCTTTGCCTGTTTGAGCTCAAACTCGATCCTCTTCCTGACCATATCCCTGCGGAAGTCAATAAAATTCCGCATGAGCTCCTTTAGTGAGAGAACCTTCGGCTCGTTGTTTACCAGTGCTATGTTGATTATGCCGAAGGTGACTTCCATCTGGCTGTGGGTGAACAGCTGATTGAGCACGACCTCATCCAGCGCATCCCTCCTGAGCTCTATTACAACCCTCATGCCGTTTCTGTCAGACTCGTCCCTCAGATCGGTTATGCCGTCAATCCTCTTCTCCTTCACGAGTCTTGCAATGTCCTCGAGCATCGTGCTCTTGTTGACCTGGTATGGTATTTCGTTTACTATGATCCTCTTTCTGCCGTTTTCCTCTTCTATTCTGGTTTTGGCCCTTACTGTTATCCTTCCCCTTCCGCCCGTGTAGGCTTCAACAATGCCACGAAGTCCGTAGACTATTCCGCCGGTCGGAAAATCGGGCCCCTTTATAAAGTTCATCAGCTGGGAAAGGTCTGCATCGGGGTTGTCAATCATGAAATCGAGCGCGTCCACGACCTCCCGCAGATTGTGCGGAGGCATGTTGGTCGCCATCCCCACGGCGATTCCACTCGTCCCGTTGACAATCAGATTCGGGAATTTCGAAGGGAGCACTTCAGGCTCTTTGAGTGTTGTATCGAAATTGTCCACCATTCTGACTGTTTCCCTGTCCAGGTCCTGCAGTATCTCTTCGGCAATCCTGGAAAGGCGGCATTCCGTGTATCTCATCGCCGCTGCCGTGTCGCCGTCGACGCTGCCAAAATTTCCCTGCCCGTCTATGAGCGGATAGCGCATGGAAAATGTCTGGGCCATTCTGACGAGTGCATCATATATGGCCACGTCGCTGTGCGGATGGTATTTACCGAGAACTTCTCCAACAATCCTGGCGCTCTTCTTGTGCGCCCTGCCGGCCGTTGCGCCAAGTTCGCTCATCCCGTAGAGTATTTTTCTGTGAACAGGTTTCAGGCCGTCGCGAACATCCGGCAGTGCACGTCCGACGATAACGCTCATCGCATAATCGATGTACGACTTGCGCATCTCGATTTCAATTGGCCGGTTGAGTATATTCTGCCTGGCGGGCTCAACAGTTCCGTTTTCGTCAGCCATTCAGACCACCTTAAACATCCAGATTCTCCACTTCCGCCGCGTGCTGCTGGATGAACAGTCTCCTCGGCTCCACGGCATCGCCCATGAGCGTTGTGAAGAGCATCTCGGCCTCCACCGCATCATCCACTGTCACCTGTTTCAGCAGCCTGGTTGCCGGATTCATCGTCGTAAGCCAGAGCTGTTCGGGATTCATCTCGCCAAGTCCTTTGTAGCGTTGCACGCCTGCACCCGGCATCTCCTTCATCTTCTGCTCCAGCTCCCTGTCAGAATAAATGTAGAGTTCTGTGTTTCCCTTTTTCAGCCTGTAGAGTGGCGGCTGTGCTATGTAGATGTAGCCCGCCTCGATCAGAGGCGCCATGTGCCGGTAGAAGAAGGTAAGCAGCAACGTCCTTATGTGCGAACCGTCGACGTCGGCATCCGTCATTATGATTATCTTATGGTACCGTGTTTTGGCAATGTCGAATTCGACGCTTATGCCTGCGCCTATTGCCATAATCAGTGTTCTTATCGCCTGGTTCTTCAGCATTTTGTCGAGTCTTGATTTTTCCACATTCAGTATCTTCCCCCGCAGCGGGAGGATGGCCTGTGTATTCCTGTCCCTCCCCTGTTTTGCACTTCCGCCCGCAGAGTCGCCCTCGACCACGAAAATCTCACACTTTGCAGGATCTCTCTCGCTGCAGTCTGCGAGCTTACCCGGCAGGTTCGCTCCCTCCAGCAATCCCTTCCTCCTTGTCAGCTCCCTCGCCTTTCTCGCAGCCTCCCTGGCCTGCGATGCAAGGACAGCCTTGCTGATGATGGCCGAAGCTGTCTTCGGATTTTCCTCAAGGTAGATGCTCATTTTCTCGTACAGCGCAGATTCGACAATACCCCTGATCTCGCTGTTTCCGAGTTTGGTTTTTGTCTGTCCCTCGAACTGAGGTTCAGGCACTCTCAGGCTGATGATGGCTGTGAGCCCTTCACGTACATCTTCGCCTGTGAGCGGCTCCTCGCCCTCTTTGATCATGCCAGACTTCCTGGCATAATCGTTTATCGTCCTGGTGAGCCCTCCCCTGAATCCAACCAGATGGGTGCCTCCCTCTGCTGTGCTTATATTGTTGACGAACGTGTGCACACTCTCGTTGTACGAGTCTGTGTACTGCATGGCAATCTCCATCTGAACACCGTCAGAAGCTGCAGAGAGGTAAACCGGCTCAGGATGGAGAGGCGCCTTTACCGCGTTGAGGTATTTTACAAAGTCGATTATGCCCCCCACCGAGTAAAAAGAGTTCTCCTTCGAATTTCTCTCATCCCTGAAGACTATCCTGAGTCCCCTGTTCAGGTATGCAAGTTCACGCAGCAGCGTTTCAATGGTGTCATAGTCGAAATCGAACTCTGTGAAGATGCTCTGGTCCGGTTTGAAGTGTATCATTGTTCCAGTTCTAAGTGTTCCGTCATCGTTGCGAACGCCGGATGTCGGCTCTCTGGTTATCATCTGTCCGGTCATCAGTCCCCGGGCAAAGTGCAGATAATGTTCCACACCGTCGCGCCACACAAAGGCGTCAAGCCATTCTGACAGGCCATTGACGACCGACAGGCCGACTCCATGCAGCCCTCCTGAAACCTGGTAGCTTTTTTTATCAAATTTACCGCCGGCATGAAGCGTTGACATCACTATCTCCATTGCCGACCTGCCGTACTTTGGATGTATGTCTGTGGGTATGCCCCTGCCGTCGTCCCGGACAGATGCCGAACCATCACGGTAAATGGTTACTTCGATATTCTTACAGTAGCCGCCCATGGCTTCATCAATGCTGTTGTCGAGTATCTCATAGACCAGATGATGGAGACCCCTGTGGTCCGTGCTCCCGATATACATGCTGGGTCTCTTACGCACTGCCTGGAGGCCCTCCAGGACCTGAATACTGTCGGCGTTGTAACTGTTATCTTCCAATACGATCACGTCTCACTGTCAGGTGCTGTTGCCATTCCCATCCCGGTTTAAAAAAAACCGTTTGGACATTCGTCATTTTGCAATATGGGATGTGCCTATAAATAACCTCTTTTGAGCAGGCATCCAGAGTGGACGATACGATTTTCGCAGTATATAAGAACGACCGGTCCGGGGGCACGCGGTTCCGGACAGACCTGTCAGGTCACCGCAGTCGTGGCGGCGTCATTGCATTTTTGGCTCTGCAGCAGAGTATCTTTCCTGAATTTCAGGCAGATAGCACGACGGATCCTTCCCCCAGAAATTTCCGGTGTATGCAAGCGCCCTTCCCCTCAGGTTTCCATTGCAGACATCCAGGTACTGACAGTCTCTGCACTCCAGAAGCTTTTTCCTCTCCCTGAGCTTACCCACGAGCGCGTCCGGCTCCTCCCATATCCTCCTGAGATCCTCGATCCTGCCTATTGGCGTGTGCGTGAACTGGTCAGGAAACACCGTGCCGTCAGGACTTATGTCTGCTATCCTTTCCCCTGATCTGTTGCCGCCGTTCTTCTTCAGAAGGTCAAGGATCCGCTTCTCACCTGTCATGGCATAAATGTGTATGCCGTCCACGGCGTTGTCTGCAGTCAGTATGTCCATTTCCTCTTCCGCATGCCTGAATATGCTTTCAGTTGCATCGAGCCGTGTCCTGTTGTCAATATCCATGGCCATATCTGCTCTTCCCGCATAGGCAAGATGGTAGAAACATATCCTTCCTATGCCAAGCGAACGGGCGAGCGCAAAAATGTCCCCGATGTATCGTGCGTTCATCCCGGTTATTGTGAATCTGAGTCCCACTTTTATGCCCGCGGCCTTTGCATTTTCAATACCTCTGAGCGATGCCCTGTATGCACCATTCACACCCCTGAATTCATCATGCACGGGCTGCGGTCCGTCTATGCTTATGCCCGCATAGTCGACGAGGCCCGCGAGTTTTTGCGCCATCTCCCCCGTTATCGCTGTGCCGTTTGTGGACAGTCCAACCTTCATGCCGCAGTCATTCATCACCCTGATGAGATCGACTGCATCCTTCCTGATGAGCGGTTCACCGCCGGAAACAAGCACATTGCTCACACCAATATCGGCAGCCGTCTCAATTGCCGTTTTCCAGACATCAAACGGAAGGTCCGTGAATCTGCCTCCGCCCGAAGATGAGTAGCAGTGAACGCATTTCAGGTTGCAGTTTCTGGTTATGTTCATCACCAGGACCGCCGGAAAGCGATCGTCCCTTCTGCTGTACCTTATGCTGTCCCCGCTCTGAATCCTGTTGTGAAGCAGTCTCGTTACGCTGATCATGTCAGGCGCCGCCCCCCCGGACAGAATAATCACATAACGAGTCTTCTGCCATCCAGTCACCGGTGGATGCATATGCCCTTGCTCTGCATCCTCCACACACTGTTCTGAAATTGCATATGCCGCATTTTCCACCGAGCAGAGAGCTGTCCCGCAGTTCCGAAAACAATTTTCCATTATAGATTTCGGCAAAGCTGCTTTTTCTGATGCTCCCCGCCGGCAGCGGAAGGAAGCCGCACGGGTATACTGTCCCGTCATATGAGATGAATGAATAGCCGTTTCCCGCCATGCATCCGCGTGCGCCGTTAACGCTCTTCCGCCCGGTCTCATCCGGCTTCTGAAGCTTCGCACCGTTCTCGCTCATAATCCGTATCAGATACGGTGCGCAGGTCATGCGTACCTGCAGCCCTTCAGCCCTCCAGGCGGCGACAGTTCTCATTGCTGTGTTTGCCTGCTCCTGCGTTAAGGCCATTTCGGCTGTTGCCCTGCCTGTAGGCACGATCATGAACAGATCCCAGAAATCGGGCTTCATTGAAAGGACAGTCTCCTTCAGCTCCGTGAGCCTGTTTATGTTGTAAACACTGAGCGTCGAGTTTATCTGCACAGGCACTCCGGCACTCTGGAGTGATGCAATAGCTCCAGATGCAATTGAAAAAGCACCATTCACACCTCTGAATTCATCATGAACGGGCTGCGGGCCGTCTACGCTTATGGAGACGATTGACGCGCCTGCCTTCCTGATATTCTCCGCAGCACTGCTGTCTATTTTGCTGCCGCTGGGGGACAGTGCGGTTCTGAGCCTGGCTGATGCATATCCAATCAGTTCAAAAATGTCGTCACGCTTGAGTGCATCTCCGCCGCTTATTACGAAGAGCCTGACACTGTTATCCGCAAGCTGATCGATTATTCCACGTGCCTCATCTGTGGACAGCTCCCCGGGAAGACGGTACGGTATGGCATCTGCCCTGCAGTGCCTGCAGGCGAAATCGCATGCCCTGGTGCTCTCCCACACAACAACATGAGGAGACAATGTCAAGGCCGACAACTCCGCTGCCGCTCTCTGGTGCACATAACATTTTACAGCTGAAACATCCGCTTAACACCGTAGCCTCATATGTCAGGCATTCTTCTATGACAGGCTCTATCAGACCGCAGCCTGCTGGCCATCGCTGCTCTTTTTGCGTTTCCTGATGTAGTATGTTCCGACGCGGAGTTTCCTGAAACCAAGTGTTGAATAAAGTGTCAGTGCGGGCTCGTTGTCTTCCGATACCCAGAGCGTCATACTCTTCTTCCTGGCAACTGCTGCCTCATGCATCGAATTCATAATCAGGTACTTCCCCAGCCCTTTATTCCTGTACTCCGGCAGAACTGCAATGTCGGCGAGAAAAGCACTGTCACCAATGTCTGAAACTGCAATCATGGCAACGGGTCTGCCTTCAGTTACAACGCATCTTGATGCGTTCGTTATAACCGGGCCATATTCTCCGGAGAGAAGGGCGCGTATCATTTTCCTGTTGTCTTCAGCACTGTCTGCAAACATCCCCTCGTCAGCTGTTCCGGCGTAGCTGTCCCAGTCGAGTTTTGAAAGCATTTCTTCACTCTGTTCTGTTACAGACACGGTAGCGAAATTCCCATCAGGCATCGCCTTTTCCTCAGTGTTTTTGAGTTCTGCTGCCATTTCAATGCGTCTCTTCTTTTCAAACCCGAATCCCGATGACGCCGCCATCATTGTCTCTTCCGTTATGTTTGGATGTATTCCGCTGATCCTGAGCCACATGTCCTGCGGCATCTTCTCAATATACTCACCGACGAGGAGATTGATTGCCTCCTTATCCGGCTGAACGTCACTCCATGAGACGAACGCCGAGCCTCTGCCCTCCTGCTGGCTGAACTGAATTATGCCAAGCACCTTCTCCCCGTCAACAGCTGCATAGCAGGATTCCTCCCCTTTCCTGATGGATTCGAGTCTTTCTTCAGCCCAGTTCGGTGGCAATGTTTCGCCAAATTCCTTCACACCATTGCCAAAACCCGCAATGAACGGCCCGATGTCCAGTTGTTCTGGAGCTGCTTCCTGGACGCTGATCATGAAGGTTGGATAACTGTCTCAAATA
>DAHXLZ010000036.1 GCA_027365715.1 Methanomassiliicoccales archaeon
TGGTGATTACCGGCTCCGGATTGCTATTCCCGGCAGGGGAAGGCTGAGAGAGGGTACGGAAAAACTCCTTTCCATGGCAGGAATTGAACTTCCGCCACCAGGCGACAGAATGCTCGTTACCGAAGATGAGCGGTCGGGCTACCAGCTGCAATCTGTCCGGGCGAAGGATATTATCGGCCTTGTCAGATCCGGTTCTGCAGATGTTGGTATAACCGGCAGAGATCTTGTGATGGAATACGGCGACGGAGCCGTGAGTGAACTTATGCAACTTGATTTTGGAAAATGCTCTCTCTGCATCGCTGTACCGGAAAACTCTCCCGCAACGAACGCATCCCAGCTTGCTGACGGCACACGGGTCGCGACAATGTTCCCTAATATTACGGAACGATTTTTTGAAAGAATCGGAAAGAGGGTGCAGCTGGTAACTGTCTCAGGCACCACTGAGGCAGCTCCGATGATCGGCATCGCAGATGCAATATCGGACATAGTGGACACCGGAACAACACTTCGCAGTAATGGTCTTCGGTCGCTGTGCGCGGTGGCTGAATCCACTGCTGTCATAATAACAGGAACGAAGGCAACTGAAACGAGGAGGGAGGAGATCGACGAATTTCTCTGCCTGATCAGAAGCGTTCAGGATGCCAAATCGAAGAGGTACCTGATGGTAAATGTGCCCTCAGGTTCTGAGAGCGACGTCCGCAGACTTCTGAAGGGAATTGAAGGGCCGACATTCATGCGTATATCGGGAAGGGATGACTTCTTCGCGCTGCATGCCGTCGTCGATTCTGGTGAAATAAACAGACTCATACCGGGTCTGAAGGCGATGGGGTGCACCGGGATACTCATTTCCAGGATAGAGAGGCTGGTTCCATGAGCGACAGGCGCCTGGAGTGCAGAAGCGCGGAAGAGTGCGTCGCCGCTGCGTCACAATTGAGGGAAGCGCAGCGACCGGGAGCAGACATCGATGCAATTGTTGAGCGCATTTTTGAAAGAGTCCGGAACGAAGGAGATCGCTCTCTGTTCGACCTCACTGAAGAGTTTGACGGCGTGAGGCTGAAAAAGCTGAGGCTTGATACCGAAGAGATGAAGGCTCTGGCCTCGGACGTTGATGGCGAGGTGCTCGAAGCGCTGAAGACGGCATCGTCGAATATTGGGCAATTTCACTCGGGCGGGCATCCTTCAGGGATTGTACTGCAATTTGACGGCTCGCGGATGGAAAGGAAATACGTGCCTCTCGGGCGTGTCGGCATTTACGTGCCAGGGGGAAAATATGCATATCCATCGACCGTGCTCATGGCGGCGATTCCAGCCAGAATCGCAGGCGTCATAGACATGGTGCTGTTTACGCCGCCTGATAAGGACGGAAAGCGGCTGCGCTATGTTGCCGCAGCCTGTCTGCTGTCCGGCATCAGCAGTATAGTTACTGTGGGTGGAGCGCAAGCCATTGCTGCTATGGCGTACGGCACAGAAAGTATACAGAAAGTGGACAGGATAGTTGGTCCAGGGAACTCATATGTTGCAAGAGCCAAAGCTGTCGTGTCCTCTCTGGGACTGACTGGCATTGATTCCATCGCGGGACCCACGGAGATACTTGCTCTTGCCGACAGATCAGCCGGCGGTGATGAGGATGTTGTGGCATACGAGCTTCTTGCTCAGATGGAACACGGTTCAGGCGCATCTGCGGTTCTGTGCAGCGACAGCGCAGAGCTGATAGACGGCGTCATAGGGCGTATGCATGATATTGTGGATTTCGCCCGCAGATCTGTTTTGACCGGCTGTCCTCAAATTTTTACCTCTGTGCTCGTCTCATTTCTTTCCCTGATATCCCTGACAAAGTT
>DAHXLZ010000040.1 GCA_027365715.1 Methanomassiliicoccales archaeon
CAAGAGCCAGACCTGAAACGGCGTTCGAGAATCCGTTTACAGACTCAAGTATTGTGGGATACAGAGAAAAGGTTGCAGCGTTGATGTATAGAAGTCCGGCAGTTATCATCACGACTGCCGCGAGCCTTCCCCAGACTTCCCTGAACATCTTCAGCACGGGTGTCTTTTCAATCACACCCTCCTTCTCCGCTTCCTCAAAGACGTGCGACTCAGGTGTGAGAGATCGTATGAAGAATGTGAGAACACCGGGAATGAGTGTGGTAAGGAAGAGTATTCTCCATCCGATTGTCGCATAGGCAGGGCCTGTCAACAGAGTAATCAGAACGAAGACTCCGGACAAGATTGCGTAGCCTACGCCAAAACCGCTCTGGACGAAAGCACCATAGCGGTTTCTCTTTTCTGCGGGGACGCTCTCCATTGAAAGTGCGGTTCCTCCGCCATATTCCGCCCCGGCGAATATGCCCATCAGGAAGAGAAGAACAAAAACAGCAACAGATACGCTGATTCCCGCCTGCTGGTATGTCGGGAGAAGGCCCAGCGAAGCTGTTGAAAGTGAGAAGAGTGCGATAGTGATGACCAGCATCCTCTTCCTTCCAATCCTGTCGCCGATAAAGTTGCCCAGCACGATAGAGCCGAGAGCCCTTGCAACACCATTAACGCCGAAAGCAAGGAAATAGAGAAGACTCAGCGAAGCAGGGAAGAAAAGCGGACTGACTGTCTTCATCTGAATCAGATAGCTTATGGTCACATAGCCGTCCATAAGCCAGCCGAGCCATGCTGCAAGTATTATCCTGTTCGGGTTACCATATTGCGTCGATGCGCTCAAGGAGGTGCCTCTTCCGGGGAATAGCATCTGTGTTTAAAGTTTATGTGGCAATTTACAGAAAGTGCTGGCGGGAACAGGTATACACGAGCAGACAGCCATGCCGTTTCTTACGATGAAACAGGTGAATAAAGATTATATTTTTCTCATTTTAACACCAGTTATGCTGTGATCGCTTCCCTTCTCAAGTATAAGATGGGCATGATGCTTCGTCGGAGCGATGTTTTCGCGGAGGTTCACGGCATTTATCTCATCCCAGATTCGCGATGCGGTCGCATCTGCCTCTTCATCTGAGAGTTTTGCCATATTGTGAAAGTAGGAGTCCGAACGACGGAATGCCGTATCTCTAAGCACGCGGAAGCGTTCGGTATACCAGTTCTTCACAGATGACTCATCAGCATCAATATAAATCGAAAAGTCGAAGAAGTCGGAAACCAGGAGTTCTGGTTCCTTCGGCCCTCTGACACTCCTGGTCTGGAGAACGTTGAGTCCTTCAAGTATGACAATGTCCGGTGCGCGCAGGGTTGTGTATTCTTCCGAAACAATGTCATAACGAACATGACTGTACACGGGAACAGACAGATTCTCCTCTCCCGATTTGAGTTTGTAAAGGAAACGTATGAGCTTCCTCAGATCATAACTTTCAGGAAATCCCTTTCTGTTCATCAGTTTCCTGTTCTCAAGCACACTGTTCGGATAGAGGAAACCATCCGTTGGAATAAGGTCCACATCGGGTGCAGACGGCCATGCAGATATCAGAGTTTTGAGGAGCCTTGAAGTGGTGCTCTTTCCCACAGCAACACTTCCTGCAACACCAATTATGAAGGGTATGCGCTCGTGGTTTGCGCCCAGAAATGTTCTCCTCGCCTCATACAGCTCTCTTGAGCCGAGGTAGTAGAGATTGAGAAGTCTGGAAATGGGGAGGAATATATCCTCAACTTCAGCAATGGATATTTTTTCATTTATGCCTTTTATGCCTTCGAGATCTGAAGTGGAGAGTGTCAGCGGCGTCGAATCCCTGAGTTTTTTCCATTCCTCTCTCGAAAATGAAAGATAAGTCGAGCCTTCAGAACCGCTCATGATTGTTGTTTGGTTCATTTCCCTTGTGCTCAATTACATGCGATTTCATATTTAACCTGTAACGACTCTGTCGAATTTTCATTGAAAATCCGGCTTGAAGGTTTCCGCTCAGCGTCTTTGAACTGCTTCATCGCCTCATCAGCCTCCCGCTCCTGCCCGAGTCATGGGCAGACATACTGGGTTGCAACCGCCACCAAAATCTCAACGTCATTCAAACATTTTAAATTGCTGACCATCTTGACTTTGCTCCTAAATTCCGCTGCCTTTGGTATTTCAGGCGCAAAACGGATTGAGAATTAGTGACAAAGCGGTCTCGTAACCAACTCCCACTTCAAAGACTGGTTTGGCCAATCCCTTCAGGAAATGTAACTGTAAATCCGTCCTTTACTGGAGCAGAATTGGGGACTTCCATTATTATCATGTATTTCCCGGGGGAGAATGAATGAACGTAGCTGCCCTCTGTTGAAGGCACAGGCAGTTTGTACATGGATGGCGGCAGGTATGTTCCATTGTGGGCATAGGGCACCAGCGCCAGGACAATACTCGAGTTTGTCGGGCTCCATGCAGCGTTCACCATGATTATGACTGGTGTGACATTCTGGTTTGAAGCCCAGGAGATGGTCAGGTTCGCGTAGCCCGTAACGATGAACACAGGGACAGGCCAGTATGATTCGCTAAAACTGTAGAATGCCCCTACGGACACTGGGAATGTGGTGTTTACAATTACTGTATTGATTGCAGGCGCTCTACCCGCGGAGTGGGCATTGCCGATATGAACATACGACGTTCCTGCAATCACACTGGTGAACACGACCAGCCCGATAATCAGCAATTGTGTTTTCCCTATCATTGTGCCATCACCATTATGTTTTGTAATACACCTTAAATATTCCGCCCGCAGTTCCAGCCTCGACCATCTTGGTGGGAAGCAGCTTCTGGGTCAGCGTGCCAAATAGTGTATACCAGGTATATGAATTCCAAGTCGACTTAACCGGGGAGTGGAATGCATTGTAAATGTTGCTTCCAATAAATGAAAAAGGTATGTTATTGAACGAAGGTAATACATAACCTGTCCACTCCACAATCCATTCGGCCGTATTCTGCTGTATGCTGCCAAGGTTGTTTTCACTTCCGCTTGCAATTTTGCCATTGGTGTTGTCCTGAATAGTATAGCTTCCCGTGCCACCACTATACGAAACAGTGACTGTTATGTTGTCACCTTCGTGGGGATAGAAATTATTTATGACTACTACGGAGGGATTAATTGCGGGATCTTCATACCATGCGAAGACCCATGGAGAGCTTGCAGAGTTGGCATATTCGATTCCTATTCCCGCCTGCCAGAAATTATTCGAGGTTGTTCCTCCCATCCCGACCCAAATAAAAACCAATTCCTCCGAAGAAGGTCCGTTAGTGACTCCGCCAGTGTACTGGGTATTGGGAATATTGAAGGTCCCCGTCGCACTCGATATAGTGCTGCCCGATTGCTCATACCCGGCCCAATTTGCAGCTACCGTAGAGTTCGGGACGAGAACAAGATCGCCGTTGGTTGTTGGTTCGAAGCTGTCTGTACTCGACGTGCTAACTTGACCACCGTTGGAGGTAAAGAAACCAGCGCTGGTCATCCATTCGAGAAATGTATCACCGCTCGCCATATTTACAGGTGAAATTGAATAAACATAATACTGATTTAATGTAACTGTCTGGCCGTTAGAAAATGTAGTCCCGGCGATATCCACTTCGCCCTGTCCTTTGTAGACGTAAATTGTGACACTTACCGAAGAAGGCGGCGGCGGTGGGGGTCTGTCAGGTTGGACGGTATTCTGGAACGGATTTGTCATGGAGACACTGGAAGCATTATTTCCCTCTGTCTTCTGGCCAGCTACAGGCAGCAAAAAGGATAAGGGAGCAAGGGCAAAATGTGTTTTCCCTGAACGCACACCAGTGAATGCATGGCTTGCGGTCAAACCCACGAATCCAACTACAATAACCATTGTTACAAAAGCCAATTGGATGTACATGATGAGTCCTTTTAGCCCGTTTCTCCTGCCAGTCATAATTATATATATTAATAAGGCAATATATGAGGCCTTCTGTTTGCAGGCTTTGCTCCCGAAATGCATTCTTCCCCTAAAATCAAAAATCTGCTCCTAAATTCCGCCCTGTTGGGTATTTTGGAAGCAAAGCCGACCATCTCGGAATATCAGGGGAAATTTGACAGTGTCCCTGTAACCACGCGGTCTGTCGTATAATGGAGCAGGGCATGCAAAACACGAACAACCGGATATCGTCAGTAACGGTAGAATCCTTCACCGCTCTTTCTTCCAAGCCTTCCTGCATTAACCATATTCACAAGAAGTGGAGCGGGTCTGTATTTTGGATCACCGAAACCTGAATGTAGAACATTCAGTATGTCGAGGCACACATCAAGCCCGATGAAATCTGCAAGTTCAAGAGGTCCCATGGGATGGTTCATGCCCAGCTTCATAACACCATCAATGCCCTCCCGCGTCGACACACCCTCCATCAGGGCGAATATTGCCTCGTTTATCATAGGCATGAGTATCCTGTTTGAGGCAAAACCCGGGTAGTCCATCACCTCTATTGTCGCCTTCTTCATATTCCTGGCAATGGACAACGCTGCAGACACTGTTGCATCAGATGTCAGATAACCCCTGACAATTTCAACAAGCGGCATCAGGGGAACCGGGTTGAAGAAGTGCATTCCGATGAAGTTTTCCGGTCGTCTTGTGCTCCTGGAGAGCAGTGTGACGGATATAGATGAGGTATTTGTAGCAATCAAAGTGCTGTCAGCAACTGAGGCGCTTATCTTCTCAATAGCGGCCCGCTTTAAATCCAGTTTTTCGAATACTGCCTCTATGACAAGCGCGCAATCTGCGAGATCCCTGTATTCGGTTGTTACGTGCAGATTCGACATCGCAGATGTTACAGATTGAGCGTCGAGTTTTCCTTTCTCCACACGCTTATCCAGCCCCTGTCTGACCCTGCTGACTGCACGTGAAAGGATGTCGTCGGAAATGTCAAGCGCAACGACGCTGAAACCGGCCTCTGTGCACGACTGAACTATACCTGAGCCCATCGTTCCAAGTCCGACTACACCAACCTTCTGCACTTCAACACCTCTCCAGAAGCATTGAAACGGCATTACCGCCGCCAAGACACAGTGTGACTATGCCTCTGTCCTTCTTCAGCCTCTTCATATTGTGCAGGAGTGTTGCTGTTATCCTGGCGCCGCTTGCTCCCAGCGGGTGGCCCATTGCCACTGCACCGCCGGATATATTGAATCGCTTCTCATCAACACCCAGTTCCCTCATTACAGCAACGCTTGCGGTCGCGTAAGCCTCATTGTGCTCGAAGAGGTCTATCTCATCCATCGACAGGCTATTGCGCTTAAGCAGCTTCCTTGTCGTTTCAATCGGAGCCTCCATGACCCATTCAGGTTTCGTCCCGCCGGTGACATAATCCACAATCCTCGCCAGTGGTCTGATGCCCTCCTGCTCGGCCCTCGACGAAGACATGACCACAAGTGCCGAAGCGCCATCACTTAGCTGGGAGGAGTTTCCGGCGGTGCAAATCCCCCCTTTCCTGAATTTTGCCTCGAGGGAGGAGAGCTTCCTGATTGTTGTATCGGGGCGTATGCCTTCATCCCTGGTTACCAGTACCTTGTCTTTGCCGTGCCTCACACGGAAAGGCAGCATCTCCTCTTTGAAAAATCCCTTTTCAGAGGCCCCGAGGGCCATCTTGTGACTGCGTTGTGCAAAACGGTCTGCCTCTTCCCTTGTGACGTTGAAGCGCTCCGCAACGATTTCACCAGTAATCATCATATGAAAATCATTGTATACGTCCCACAGCCCGTCGTGTATCATCGAGTCCGTGAGCCTGACGTCACCATATTTGTTGCCCCATCTTGTTGAAGCTGAAATATATGGAGCCATGCTCATGTTCTCAATCCCTCCTGCAACAATGATCTCGTGCTCTCCGACTCGAATTGAGTTCGCCGCAAGCATTACTGCCTTGAGGCCCGAACCACAGACTTTGTTTAGCGAAAAAGAGCCTGAAGAGAGAGGTACTCCGGCACCTATTGCACACTGCCTCGCCGGAGACTGTCCAAGACCTGCAGATAGAACGTTTCCAAGTATCACTTCATCTATCGTTGCAGGCGACAGGGAGGCACTTTCAATGGCCCCTGCTACAACAGCCTTTCCAAGTTCAACGGCAGATGTTTCCCTGTATATGCCGCCAAATTTGCCAACGGGCACCCTGACGGCAGAGGCTATAACTGCCTCCTCGAATCTACGTTTTTCCATGCAGACCGTCTTACACTAAGAGGGAAAGACTAGTTATCGTTTTCTTGCCAATCGTTGGCTATCTCTTCCATCTCATAAGGCGTCATGAGCTCAGGAGGCCTTGAAAGGTGCCTCCTGGATGAGGTGGTTGTTGAATACAGGCCTGTGGAAATTTCACAACCCGATTCCCGTACCCTGGGCTCCTTCGATGTTGTCCTGCATCTCCTGCATCTGTAGCCCTTGTCTTTGCCGACTGATTCCATGTTCCTCCCGCATTCAGTGCAGAGAGGGTTTCCCACTTTCACGAGCCTTTTTGCCAGTGAGAGGATTGCAACCTTCTCGATGTTCAGGGCTGCTCCGTTAGAGCCAGCCTTATATGCTCCCCAGACGGCAACACGATCACCGGGAACCAGTTTTCTCACAATGCCGCGCAGACCTTTTGTCTCCTCAAATGCTGCGCATTTTACATCATGAGTTTTGCACTTCAGCTCGAAGAAGACGTGCCCCCCTGTTATTGTTTCGGGTAACGACTTCACCTCTCCCGTTAACAGATAAGAGCAGAACGGAACAGGATCGCCAGTCATCCTGAGAATGTGGTCATCGGTACCCTGATTTGATTCAAATATCAGCCACCGGTCTATATGCTCCGAGTTGACAGATTTCATTGCATCCTGTAACACCGACCGATCGTTTCCCCTGATGCCGAACAGGACGGGGCAGGGTGATGCTGGCGAAATGCACATATGTCTTGTATCGGAATCATAATTGTTGAATGTTGATGGGAATTTCTCACTGAGTAAAGAGGCGTCCTCCTCATTTACCTCTCTGCTCCTTCCGAATCTGGCTTTCTCCCTGTAGGTAATGATTTCATATGTCCTCAGACCGGGCTGCCACGCAACTGCCGCCGCAGCTCCTATTATTCCCCTCCCGTTTTTCCATTCTCTGATGTTCGCACCCGCTGCCCTGCAGTTGCTCAGCGCCTCCTCCCTCTCCACAACGTATCTGACAGCCCTCCAGTAAAATGAGGGTGGCGGCCTTGAGACAGAAACTATGAGGCCGGGGTTTGTGTTCTCGTCCTCCGTGGTAGCAATCGATTCTATGGTTGCGGCTGCCCGTTCCGTAACCTCGAGTTCATCCAATGCTTCACTCCCTTCATCAAAAGACGCAAGAACGGCTCGGCCGGAAACCTCGCCGATTTTGAACGCGGTTTCGGCTGAACCTCCGATTGTGAATGCCAGTGCTCCGTTGCCCCTGGTCTTCCATGGTATGTTGGGATTCAGACGAACAAGACGCGGATAGCCAAGCAGTATGGGAAAATCAAGTTTGGTGACGAGCTCCGTGACGGCGTATGTCGTGCACATTCCGTTTGCAGAGTCTGTATCGTCAAGACCTATGTGGAGATGCATCAGTTTGTCTCCTCTCACCAGGCAGATTAATCTGACCGGGTTAAAAATGTCGCTGATTGCACCGCCGGCATAGTGTCTGCCAGGTCTGGCAGCAGCGGCGCAAATGTGCTGAAGCAGCTGCTGATCTGTGAATGCTTTAAATATGGTATGGACTTTTGATGTAAACTGCACCCGGTGACCGAGACAGGTATGGAGGTAATTCGATGGCAAAAGCATTTACAAGGGAGTACAGGTTTGAATTGTCAGCTCTGATGCTTGCAGTAGGTGTTGTAATCACATTTATTTCGACCATAGGGCTGTTTGTGCCAAAACTTCCTGACTACCTTATTGGATTCCAGCCTGCGATAAAGGCAATCGGTTACTGGCTTTACTGGCTGCTTGTAATTGGTCCGATAATGCTTGTCGGAGGAGCGTGGTGGCTTATAGATTCGGTGAGAAAATCACTGGAACTTTTAAAATACCTTAAAGTGGACAGCAAGGCGAAGTTTGTAAAAAATCTTGAGGAAATTGAGTACCTTGCTTGGGTCCTTCCGCGAAAATATGAAGATCTGGTAATTGACAAAAAAAGACAATTTAAGGTTTAGACAGAAGCACACACCATACAGAATAATAGAGACTACCATTTCCTGTGGAAGTGATGGAATTGCATCACACATGGCAGTAGTTTCAGTTAAGGTTGTGTATTTATGAATTTATTACTCATGTTGCTTATTTGAAATGCGGTTTGATGCTCAATAAGTGCAGTATTATTACCGTACAAGAAATACGCGCGATCTCCTGATCTGTAATATTTTCAATTTTATACATAACAGCAGACAGGTTCCGCATGGTCAGTCACAACGGTTCATTTTCCAGTGGAAATGATGGACTCTCTGTTTAATTTTGTTAATTCATCACACCAAAATAATGATGATTTATTCGAACAGTAACGACAGTGCTTGTCCTTATTAATTTAGTCGAAGAGAGAGATAAAAGGAACGTATTAGTATGACTCATTTTTTACTACTCTCTTACCTCTTTGTCTGGTGGGAGTTATTGAATTTTAATGAATGAACCGGTAACTGTGCACGGGACGCTGATGCGGGCAAATGTATTTGAAAAATATATTTCCAGCGGTTCTCTGTTCAAGAGTGACCGTGAAATGCTGCGTCCGTCATATTTGCCCAGGACACTTCCGCACAGGGAAAAGGAAATAGACCAGATGGCCTCTATAATTTCAACGGGACTCCGGGGCGACAGACCTTCGAACGTGCTTGTTTTCGGCAAAACCGGAACCGGCAAAACCGCTACAGTTAAATTCATAGCAAACGAAGCGGCGAAGATCGCCTCCACCTGCCGGCAGATGGATTTTGTATATGTGAACTGCTGTGAAACAGATACAAATTATGGTGTTGTTCAGTTCATAGTCAACAAGTTTATTGAGAACCCGGAAGAAAGGGCACCTTACAACGGCTGGAGCATGGAGCGTGTCTACTCCCTGTTCAGGGAAAAGGTGGACGGGCTCAACAGACTCGTTGTAGTTGTTCTCGACGAGCTCGACAGGCTCGTCTACAAGGCAGGAGACGATCTCCTTTACAACCTTTCAAGGATAAACGATGACCTGAAAAATTCAAAACTCTCTATAATAGGTATTGCCAACGATCTCAAATTCACCGACTTCCTTGATGCAAGGGTCAAGAGCAGACTTGGAGAGGAGAGGATAGTTTTTTCACCCTATGATGCTGCTGAACTCGGAGATATCCTGAATGCACGTGCGGAACTGGTTTTTCACGAGGAGAGCCTGATGCCCGAAGTCATACCACTGTGTTCTGCGCTTGCTGCCCAGGAGCACGGGGACGCCAGAAGGGCCCTGGAGATGCTCAGGGTAGCGGCCGAATCTGCAGAAAGGGAAGGCAGGAAGGCGGTCACTTCCGATGACGTGTACAGAGCAAAGAACAAAATCGAACTCGACACTGTTACTGAAACGGTACGAACACTTCCCCACCAGTCAAAACTGCTCCTCCTCTCTATAGTCATTTATGCCGAGAAGAGACAGATAATGACGACCGGAGACATATATGGCACGTATCACAGCCTGTGCATATCCATAGGCGTCCAGGCGCTTACCCAGCGAAGAATAGGGGATCTTATCTCAGAGCTGGACATGCTTGGGATAGTGCGTGCAAGAGTGCGCTCCTTTGGCAGAGGAGGGAGGACGAAAGAAATTGAGCTTGCTGTTCCGGCCGCGGAGACACGGGATCTGCTGGTGGGCGACGAACTGCTGAGCTCCTACAAGAATACGCACGCAAGGCTGCAGACGACACTAATCTGATTTCTCCTTGCCGTCTGTGCCCCTGCCCCCACCGCTTCCCCCGCCTTTTCGTGACATCCAGTATTCAAACATAAACTGGCCGGCAACAATGGCCGCTATCGTGCCGACTACAATTACAACAAGTGCGTCCACACTGTTCTGGGGAGTACCGGGCGGAAGCTGAAACTGCCGCCATGTAGGTCCACCCGCGAACCAGAGTTTCACCAGCCCGACGTAGGGCAGCAGCCCCTGCGCCACTCCTTCAACCCATTGTATTTTTACGGGAAGGGGGAAAATCCCCAAGGCCTGATCTGTCGCGTTCTCTCCATATGCGGCGTGATTGTGGTCGCCCATTGTTATGAATCCGCTGAACTTTGCACGCTGTATCATCTGGGCGACCGGTATTATCACCGGAGTATGTGTGTAACCAACGTTGAGTATTTTCACATTATACTTGATGTTGTAAGCATAGTGCGCCTGTCCCTGGGGCGACATTACATACCACTGGGACAGCGGCAGACCGAGCAGAGACGGTATGTCATAACCTCCGCCACTGCTGTTGTACTGTATGTAAACAATTGCACGATGTATTATTGGAACAACAGAATCGCTTCCATACGGCTTGTAGATAATGACGTTGCCCGCTTCTCCGTAAGTGGAATAGGATTTAGACACCCCCTGCACGTAGGTGACAATTTGCGAAGCGGAGGCCACTTTCTTTACCAGAACCATGTCCCCTATGTTCAGGTCGCCTAGATAGGCGTAAGTCGAACTGTGCTGCATGCTGCCAGATTCAACAACAACCATTGGCGGCCAGTTGCCCGAGTAGGCGTACATACCGCCAAGCAGGATGGCGACAGTCAGCATCGCAATCACGACAGTCTGCATCGCCTCCTTCAGGCCGTCTTTCTGATCCTTGCCCATTTTTGACCATCAGCCGAATTATGCTATATATCCTCCTTATTAAGGATGACAGTCCGGTTATCCCGCGCTTAGATTTTTAATCCCGTGCCGATATAGCCTGAATGCCATGAAGGCCAACGCCAGTGCCGGCAAAAACAAACACCGGACCCCCCGGGACGTCTATTACATGAAACTGGCATATGTGATATCCGAGAGGAGCACATGCATACGTGACCGGAGGCAAATCGGTGCTGTGATAGTCAACGACATGAATCACATAGTGAGCAGCGGCTATAACGGCAACCCCAGAAACATGAAGCACTGTGATGATATAGGCTGCATCAGGGACATCCTTCAGATACCGTCCGGAACAAAGATGGAGATATGCACGGCAGTGCACGCCGAGCAGAACGCAATAATACAGGCGGGACCTGGCGCGCTCGGGGCGACAATATACTCTACCATACTGCCCTGCAACACCTGCGCAAAGATTATCGTCAATTCGGGCATCAGCAGGGTGGTTTACAGTGAGGACTATCCGGAGCATATGGGACTGGAGCTGATGAAGGAACTCGGCATCCGGGTTGAAATGGTGCCTGTTGAAAAGCCGCCCAGGGTAAGCTGATTGAATCAGTCTGCATGGCAGGCAATGTTTATCATTTACAGGGCAGTTCACCATCTGGTCTGAGCATGGAAATCAACACGAAACTGATCAGCGCTGTAGCGTCCAATGAGAAAGCAATGATACGTTCGCTGGGCGAAATGGTACGCATTCCTTCCATAAGCCCCGAATCTGGCGGTGAAGGGGAATATGACAGAGGAGAATTCCTTATCTCCCTGCTGAAGGAAAACGGCCTGACGGATATAAGCAGAATCGATGCGCCGGACAAAAAGGCAAAGCACGGCATACGCCCGAATATAGTCGCGTCCATAGGCAAAGGGCGAAAACACCTCTGGGTAATATCACACATGGACACGGTTCCGGTCGGCGACAGGAATCTGTGGGATCACGATCCCTTCGATCCTGTTGTAAAGGCGGGCAGGATGTATGGAAGAGGGACAGAGGACAACGGTCAGTCCCTGATTGCCTCAATATATGCGGCGAAAGCAGTTGTGGACATGGGAATTGCCCCCG
Organism: Methanomassiliicoccales archaeon; assembly: GCA_027365715.1. The sequence goes on from DAHXLZ010000040.1 coordinate 11,945, forward strand.
CAGTGAAAGTGGCGTTTGTGAGCGATGAGGAGCTGGGCAGCGCGAAGGGTATAGAATATATGGCGGCGCAAAAGGCATTCCCGAAAGGTGATGAATTCCTTGTTCCGGATTCCGGAAACGAAAAAGGGGACGAGATTGAGATAGCCGAGAAGAGCTCTCTCTGGGCCAGAGTGCGTACCACCGGCAGGCAGACGCACGCGAGCCGTCCCTTCTCCGGAGTAAATGCGGGGCTTGCCGCATCGAGATACCTCACCTTCACAACAGACTTCCTTTACTCGAAGTACAGCGCGAAGGAGCCGCTCTTCGATCCTGTGCAGGAATCAACATTCGAGCCGACAAAGCGGATTGCAAATGTGGAAAATGTGAATACCATTCCAGGCACTGACGAATTCTATTTTGACTGCAGGATTCTTCCCGCTTATCCTATTTCCGGCGTCATTGCGGACATGCGCAACCTGGCAAAGATATTCAGCGCCAGGACTGGAGCGAAGATAAAGGTTGATGTTTTTAAGGAGAGTACAGCTGCAATGCCCACGCTTCAGGATTCAGAAATAGCGCGCAGGATTTTTGAAACTGTAGGCGAGATGCGCGGTCTTGAGCCGCACTTCGTCGGAATAGGTGGTGGAACATGCGCCAACATAGTGCGGAGGCGGGGCTTTCAGGCAGCGGTCTGGAGCACTGAATGCGGTATGGCGCACCAGCCAAATGAATTCTCACTCCTCAGCAATCTTGTGGCTGATGCGAAAGTTATGGCAGCGGTATTCGCTTCATGGTATCAGGGCTGAAGGCGCTCAATATCAGAACACCAGTTCTTCGGTGGGAACCTTTCTGCTCCTGTATCCGAGCACGTCTGTCCTGATGGCGGTTCCGTTGCCGAGGTCTGCGCTGTCGCTTCCCATGTAGAGTGAAGCGGCAACTCTTCCAGTGGCATAGCTCTTGAGTATGCCGCTGCCGCTCATGCCTGTAACAACGATCATGCCATATTCCTCGAATATGACCGGATTGCTGTCGAAGCTGTTGATTATATATTGCCCGGCCCAGCTTCCAGTGGGCCTCATTTCACCGAGCAGAGGAAAATACTCTTTCAGCGGGGGCCTGACATTCATCTCAAAAAAGTCTGTCTCCGGCTTCGGGTCCTCTTCGAATCCGAACGGTCTGCCCAGCTCGTCTGACAACCCGATATCAAATGCAATTTCATTTGCTTCCGGCCTGAGGTAGACGCCACCGGGCAGAAAGGTGAATGGAAGTATTCCTTCGCCGCTGAAACTGCTGTTTGTGTAGAGGGAAGAAAGGGCTGCGCTTTTCATTACGAAAATCTGCCTGGTCTTCGGCCTCGCCCTCGCGTCCACTCCAAGCTGGTTTATGAGCGCCGGCGTCCATGTGCCGGCGGTAACTATCACTCTTCCCCTGATTTTGCCTTTTCCGGTAGTTACTCCCCTGACTTCGGCATTCTGCCATGTGAAGGGCTCTCCCTGAAGACCTAGTGGCCGATCGGCCTCAGCAATGAACCCTGTTACCGGCGTATTGAAACGAAACTCCACTCCCTTCTTCAGGCATTCGGCATAATAGTGATCGCAGAGCTTCACCGGATCGAGTATTCCCGCTTCCCTGTCATGCAGAGCACCGCCTATGGACTTCATTCCCATAAGTTCAGCATCTTCCGTGCCGGGCTTCTGCACCAGTTCCGGAAGCATCCGTGAAAGCTCTCCGGACGTCAGTCTCCCGATTGTATGTTTTTTCCTCTCCAGCTCCTTCGCTATGGCAAAAAAGTGCTCAATCCTGTCCTCAGGCAACAGATAAAGATAGCCTACCTGCCTGAGTCCTATATCCACACCAGTCGACGCTGTCTGCAGGAGATAGTCTGCGGTAGCCTTGGCAAGCAGCCTGTTAACGTCGGATGTGAACGATGTTCTGAACCCCGATGCGCTTCTGGAAGTGTTGCCCATTGCGATGCCCGAATTGCTCTCCACAACACACACCCTGAGCGAAGCATCAAGCTGTTTCAGGTTCAGAGCTGTGGACAGCCCTGTAACACCTGCACCGACAACCGTTACATCGAAGTCAGCCACTGACATCCTCCCATGAATAAATTCGTGGGGTTCCTGGCTGCATTAGAATGCGACCTCCTTTGCGGCCGGCGGTTCGCGTTTCTTCGAGACTGCTCGCCTTCCCTTCCGGGAGGTGTTGGCAACTCTCTCCACGCGCGTAAATTCGGGTCTGCCCGACCCTACTGCCTTCAGTGCTCTGCCGAGGATGTTTCCCGATGCGTTGACATCACGATCCTCAGTGTGTCCGCATGAGCATCTGTATACCCTGTCTTTGAGTGTGAGCGGCGGGTCTGCGAGCCTGCCGCACACTGAACATTCCTGAGTGGTGTTCTCTGCAGGTATTTCGACATATCTGTGGCTGCGGTTCCTCTGCTTGTATGCACACATCTGCCTGAGCATTCCCCATCCTGCATCGTATATGGATTTGGCCAGATTGCCGTGAACCATGCTGCTGACGTTCATGTCCTCGAATGCAATGAGGTCATACTGTTCTGCCCATCCAGTTGTGAGTTTGTGTGCAAAGTCCCTGCGCTGGTCACTGACCTTTGCATGGCACCGTGCCACACGTATCTTCTGCTTGTGCCAGTTGTTCGAACCTTTCACTTTGCGTGACAGCTTCCTCTGTGCACGTGCGAGACTGCGCTCCGCCTGCCTGAAGAATTCGGGTGCTTCAACCGGTTCCCCGGTGGACAGCGCGGCAATGCTGTTGAGGCCGAAGTCGATACCGACCGGACTGAGCGGTTCCGTGATTGCAGGCGCAGGCACGTCCTGCACTTCGACTGTGAGCACAGCATACCACCTGTCCCCTTCTCTTTTCACAGTGCATGTCTTCAAGCGCCCGTCGGGCAGCGGTCTGTCGTACTGTACAGGCACATCGCCAATCTTAGACAGGTGCAGGCGCCTGGTGCCTGCCCTGCCGTCTGTGATTGCAACGGCGCCATTGTATGCATCCGGACAGGTGAGGGAAGTGACTTCGCTTTTGAAATGTGGATAGTCTGCAATACGTTTGAAAAACGCTTTGAACGCCTTATCCAGGCGATGCAGACATTCCTGTGCAACGTGGATGTACACACTGCCC
>DAHXLZ010000041.1 GCA_027365715.1 Methanomassiliicoccales archaeon
CATTTGAATCGCTCCTCTGGGGAAGCCTGGTGGTATCTGCGGTGCTGGGCATTTCAACCGTAATGCTTGTTTATCAGCTGGAGGAAGCAAATGGAAGGATGCTGTTATGGGTGGCGTTTGCAGCCCAGATTGCCGCAGGAACTGCGGGCATAATAATCATCGGGCCACTGATTTCACACGCCATTGCTCTTGCCTTTGCATCCAGTCCTCCAGATCTGACCCCGATTTTGAATCTTGACAATGAGCTTACTTCACTGCGCATTCTCAACGCCATTCCGTCGGTTATATTCGCTTTCGCATACTATCTGGCGTGGAAAGGGATAAAACCGGGGATCATATCGCGCAGTGAGACGCCACAAATGCCCTAGTTCATGGCCGGGGATTCTGCAAAATGTATTGAACCAGCCTGCAATTGAGCATACATGACGCTGCCTTCCAGACTGAAACGCGGTGACCGCATCGGCGTTGTGTCACCGTCTGCCCCAATTGATACTGAAGCACTTCTTTCCAGACTGAACAGTGGAATCAAACTGCTGACTGAAATGGGATTCGAAGTCGCCATGGGAGAAAATGCGCTCAAGATACGGGGCCATTCAGCAGGGACGCCGCTCGAGAAGGCGGAAGACATAAACAGCATGTTTGGAGACAGGGACGTATCGGCGATAATCTGCTCCCAGGGAGGAGGGACTGCAAACGGATGTCTCCCTCTGCTTGACTGGGATCTGATTTCGGAGAATCCAAAGATATTCTGCGGTTTCAGCGACATTTCAGTAATTCTCAACACAATTTACTGCAAGACCGGCCTTGTGACCTTCCATGGAATTGATGTTGCGTGGGGTTTCGGCTGGAAGCCCACTGAATACGACATACGCGAGTTCACTGAAAGGTTAATTGACGGAAGGATCGGCGGCGTACAGGCAGCCGGTGAACGGAGGACGGTAAGGGTTGGAAGGGCAGAAGGCAGACTGATGGGCGGGAATATAATGTGCCTGCTGAAACTCGCAGGAACGCCATACTGGCCCGATTTCAGCGACTCAATACTGTTCATGGAAGGTTATACCGTCGGACCCGATGACTGTGATTACATGTTTAACCAGCTGATGCAGATGGGAGTTTTCGACAAAATCAGAGGTGCTGTCGTGGGTTATGTTCACAGCCTTCAGACAACCAGTCATGAAGTCATGCAGATGGAGGACATGCTGCTGGATGTAACACAGGATTATGACTTTCCGATACTCAAGGTGAACGACTTCGGCCATGAATGCAGTAACACCGTAATGCCAGTGGGCGCCAACGGACGAATAGATGCAGAAAGAAGGACATTTGAGATTACAGGTCAATGCGTCATCTAGGGGCAATTTACAGTGCGTACTGTTCAGTCTTCAGATTGATCGCACACCGTTTTGATTCACGAATCGTAATGCAATCAGTACTGGAAGAAGCTCCTGAAAGTATCATTGGGAATATTCATTTCAATCGCAGCACAGTTTTCCTCAACATGACTGGGGCTTGTGGCACCTATGATTGGAACTATGCTTATCCCAAGTTCCTGCTGCATGCGAAGTAACCATGCGAGAGAGAACTGAGCCGGAGTCATATCCAGTTCCGCCGATGACTCCACGACTCTTGAAACGAGTTCAGAGAGGCGCTTCGCGCTGTTTCTGAGTTCTGGTATATACGATGCTCTTGATCCGTCCGGGACTCCCTTCCTGTACCTTCCGGCGAGTATTCCCTGCGCCAGTGGTACATACGCGAGTATATCCAGCCCATGTCTTCTGGCCAGAACTGCCTTGTCCTTTTCAATATCCCTTTCTGCAATGCTGTACGGTTCCTGCATCGTTATAAATTTCTCATAACCAATCTCGCCTGATATCTTAAGCATCTTTTCCATGCTTGCCGCAGGATGGTTGCTGACGCCGAGATAGTGCACCAGGCCACGATGAACCAGATCGTCCAGTATGCCCATTGTTTCAACAAGAGGGGTAAAATCGTCCTGCCAGTGAATCTGATAGAGATCGATATATTTCATTTTCAGCCTTTTGAGGCTCTCCCCAATCTGCCATGAGATGTGTTTTCTTGACAGACCTCCTCCGTTGGGAAAACGTGCGACTTCCGCTCTCACCTTGGTTGCGACAACAAGTGACTCTCTTTCATAACCTGAAAGCGCTTCACCGAGTATTTTTTCAGCGTTCCCGGAATGTTCAGGATGGAGATGAGTTTCGCTGATAGTTCCGTGATAGGTGTTGGCCGTGTCAAAAAAATTAATCCCAAGATCTATAGCTTTCGTTATCACTTTATTTGTTGCTGTCCTGTCGACCTTCAGAATGCCATCACTGTATGCCTGTTTCGATGCTGGAAGATGCCATGTTCCGATACAGAACTGCGATACCGACAGACCGTGAAGATGCACATACTTCATGAGACTGAATGTGGTCGTCCTGATTTAAGCATTTCAACAACCATCACGGCAGCATGTGCAAGAAGGCGATATCTATTTTCATTACATGTGATTTAATTAACGCCGTTACACCTTTGAATGATGCCGATGCTGCGGTCATATTGCAGAAGCAGGGTATCACGGCGTATTCGTCGGGAGAAACTGCCTTCAATGCACGTCACGGAAAAGATGCACAAAAACACTCATAAACGACGACCAGAACATTTCACACGGACGGACTGTGTTGTGAAGAATATTGGCCGACACGACATGAAAAGCACAGCAGAGGTTAACGTTGCCATGGCAATTTAAGGCCATCAAATGTGTCTGCCATTTCGTCTCTAAGATCAGAAACATTCCCAATCCCTGCTTCGACCCTGATTTGATTCTCACAAATGCAAATTTTATTCCTTTCCACCGCTGCTACATGGACACAGCAGATTCCGGTGTTGAAATGAGAAAACCTCAACATTCATGGGCTTGAGCGTGTCAAAAATAGTTACTCACATATGCTTCATGCACAAGAATCGACAAAACTAAAGTAACTGGACGTATCAGGGCAGACAGTGGAATGATGGAATCGTACAGGCTAACCGGTTTGATGGTTCTAGTTACAGTCTGGGTTGAATTTGTGATTGCCGCTTGCGTTGTTTTTCTTGACCCTCATGACAACACCTTTCCCTACACCACTATAGTGCTGACATGGCCTGGAGTCCTCGAGGAGATACACAGGATATGGGCACTTGTGATCTTCCTCGTATTCCTGGCTAATCTGCTTGTGCTCATATTCGACAGGGTTGGAGACAGAATTGCACCTCTGCCTCTCCTGCCACTGTCAATCCTGGCGACGGTGCTGCTCTTCCTTCAGGCGAGCTTCGGCGCAATTACGATATGGAATTACGACTATCCTCCATTCGTGGTAATACATGAAGGAAACGCCGGCCTGCTGCTCTTCGTCAGCTCGATTCTGGCAGCTTATGCACTTTACCATTCCCGGAATTTTCCTTGCGCCATATCCAGCCAAAGTAAAACGTGAAGCCGGCAGTAATCAGAATGAGACCGCTGAAACTGAAATGCACTATTATGACGAACGGGTTGAGCGAAGGCTGAGAAAGGGTTGCAGGAATGAGTGCACCGATAACTGACTGAATTACCATAAGACCTATTGTTACATGCGAAATGCGAAATGCGCCAGTGCCTTTGAGATAACCTGAACTGATTATCCATGCAATTATCATGACCCCGGCAAATACTCTGTGTATCAGCGGGAGTGCCCCTGGCCCGCTTGTAACGAAACTGCTGAGCTGGAATCCTGCATCCGTCGGGTCGTCGAATGTGACGAAGCCGCCCAGTACGTACTCTACAAGAACGAAGAGGGAGAGAATGGAAACGACCTTCCTCACCTGATTCATAGATTAGGATTTGCCTCAGGCATAAAAAGTGTTTGATTCCGGCATTTGACGGATAGGTTCTGTTCGCATTGACCGCCACAGGAATGGTTGATGCGCGCAATAGCTGTGCTTTGGACATAACATGTTGTATGTGCTGAGCCCGCGGAGGCAAACGGAGTTTTATAACCATTCGAGTATGATGTTTTGTGAGATATCATGAACAGCATTCTGGAAGCGATTGGAAACACACCACTCGTAAAGCTTTCCGGCATATCCGGAAACAGCGGCATCGATATTTATGCAAAAATAGAGTACTTCAATCCTGGTTTGAGCATCAAGGATCGTGTAGCTCTTAAATTCATAGATGAAGCAGAAAAGAGCGGCGATATCAGGCCCGGTGCCACCGTAATCGAGAGGACGAGCGGCAATATGGGCACGGGACTCGCAATAGTATGTGCGGTCAGGGGATACAAGTTTGTGGCAGTAATGTCCGAAGGCAACTCAGTGGAAAGAAGGAGAATGTTGTCCGCCCTGGGAGCTGAGGTTGTACTTGTGCCTCAGGCCCCCGGAGGAAAGCCGGGCTTCGTATCTGGAGAGGATCTCGATCTCGTGGAGGACAAAACAAGTGAACTTGCCATTAAACTGAACGCTTACAGGCCGGACCAGTTCAACAATCCGGACGGCGCAAAGGCGCATGAGGAGACAACAGGCGAGGAAATATGGTCCCAGATGACTGGAAATGTGGACGCATTCGTGGATTATGTTGGCTCAGGCGGTACGTTTGTCGGTACTTCGCGTGCCCTGAAAAATCACAACAGGAATGTCAAATGCTTTGTCGTGGAGCCTGAATCGGCACCATATCTGGCAGGCAGGAAGATTGTTTCGACGAGACATAGAATACAGGGAGGGGGCTATGCTTTCAGGCCACCCTTCTGGGACAATGATTTGGTAGATGGCTATCTTACCGTCACGGACGAAGAGGCGGCAAGGACCGCCAGAGATCTGGCGGCGAAAGAAGGCATCTTTGCTGGATTTTCAGGCGGAGCGAATGTGGCCGCATCTCTGAAAACGAATCAAATCCTTGGAAAAGGCAGTCGCGTAGTGACCATCCTTCCCGACTCGGGTCTTAAGTACCTTTCAACAGATCTCTTCCCCTGACTTTCCTGATTCGCAGGCGCATGTGGAACAGGGACTTCCTGCAACCCGAAGTGATCGAAGGACGCACGATTCCTGCCGATGCAAATGAACCCACCACATTGATCAACATATGGCGGACATAGACCTCCAGACCGCCAAAGAATGAAATTGATGTGCCGGACCCGGCCTGGAATGTAAGCGGCCCGAGTCACATACTGAATCAGGTGATGCTGGAATTCCTGCATCGTGATTGGATGACCTGACGCCTTATGTCCGGCATAGGATCAACAAAAAATTTTATACGATACATACATGAGACATTCGTGGAAATAATAGCCGCCGGTTCGAATCCTGATTCAATAATGAGAGAAGTTACGGTAGTCGGTTATTTTGAGGATTTTATTCCGAAAAGTACCATGGACCTTATTGAACTATTCAACCTTTCAGATTCCCTCAGATTGTTTTCATTCACAGGCAAACGAAAGGAGTTTGCAGCGTTACCGTGCGGAAAAAATGTGGGGCTGCTCATAGTCGCCGGTCTTGGAAAGAGGGGTGAATGCGATTATGAGATTCTCCGCATTGCGTATTCCAGCGCAATGGCGCAATGCATGTCCATGAACAAGCATAATGTCATGCTGATTGCACCTGGAATTCTTGACAGGAATAGAGAGCCGATGGAACTTTCATTCGTCGCACGTTTAACCACATACAGTTTTTCGAGATTCAGGAAAAAGAGCGAAGGATCTGGAATTGAGAAAGCCTTCATATATTCTGAGGACGGCGACAAAGGGAATGCAGCGAGAGGCGACGTCGTAGGCAGCGGCGTGAACTTTGCACGTGATCTGGCCAATATGCCCGCGAGCACAGGCACGCCTTCGTTCTTCGTGGAACAGGCACGGAATATCGAGGGGCTGGACGTGAACGTGCTCGAGAGAGAGGATTTCATCAGGCTTGGAATGGGGGGGCTCGAGGCGGTGTCGCGCGGATCGAGCGAACCTCCGAAGCTGCTTGTCGTGAGGTACGGGAATTCGGCGGCCGGTCCGATAATGTTCGTTGGAAAGGGCATAACGTTCGACAGTGGAGGCATTTCTATCAAACCAAGCGAGAATCTGGAGAATTTGAAGTTTGACAAATCGGGAGCGGCCGCTGTGATTGGCGCCATCAGGGCCATTTCAGAACTTCAGATGAAGGTCGACGTCGTGGGCATCATGCCGCTCACCGAAAATATGCCGGATGGCAATGCATACAAGCCTGGTGACATAGTGCGGCATTACAACGGCATCACATCAGAAATAATAAACACAGATGCCGAGGGGAGACTCGTGCTTGCAGACGCTCTGTCGTACGGAATTGAAACATTTCATCCGAAAGCAGTGGTGGATATTGCGACACTCACCGGCGCGAAGATGATCGCACTCGGGTACAACATCGGTGCGGCGATGGGAAATAATGATGAACTTATGGAACGTGTCATGAAAGCTGCAGAATACAGCTGGGAGCAGCTCTGGCAGCTGCCACTTACTGAGGAGTTCAGGGAACTCATCAGGAGCGACATTGCGGACATCAGAAACACGGGTGGCAGGCCCGCCGGGGCGGAGACAGCGGGAGCGTTTCTCAGTTATTTTGTAGGCGACGTTCCCTGGGTGCATCTCGACATACACGGTAAGGCCGAACCGGTCGGCAGGACGAGCAGGAGCTATTTACCAGTCGGAGCGTCGGGATTCGGTGTTCGTCTTCTGGTGGAGATAGCGTCGGGATTTTCGGAGCACGCGCAATAGTGCGTCGCTACAATTGCTCCTCCCCGGCCGACTGTTCTCCTTCATCCTTAAGGTCTTTCGCCCTTCTGCTGCAAACAGCCGAAATTTTCCCATGGATGTAATGCAGCGCACCGCTGATCAGCTTGTGCTTCGTTGCTGTGGTGCTGATCACGACCATGACTATTGCAGCATTAATCAGTATGCCCCTTCCAAATGCCATTAGAAGATCATGCAGCGAGAAGAATGAGGCAACAACGTTCACAATCACTGCAATTACGGTTGCGGCGTCGAGTGTGATAACGAGGACAGATCTTGCTTTGACCCATGTGCGTAATGAAATGTATGACATATAGAGAACAAAGAGGGATGCGACAAAATTGATGAAATGAACTCTGCCACGTACTGCGAAGAATAGGAACACAGAAAGCATTATTATGAGGTAAATCGCGATCATGAAGCCAAGCGCGGTCACCTTGCCGACGGACCAGGGCCGGAACATCTGACGTCCTGCAAGGAAGGGAATCAGAGCTGTCGATAGGGACACAAGAATTATGCCGGTGATGAAAGCAATGCTGAAGTTACTTGCAACAATATAGAGAAAGACAGTTAGCCATATCAGTCCAATTGCCAGCAGTATTGAACCGTATGTCCTGAGAACCTTCCGAACATTTAAGTTTACCATCGTTGACAACCGTCGCCAGAAGCACTGCAGGAGGCTGATCGGGCGGCAATTTCACTCCACCTGAGCGAATATGGATACAGCAACACTTTTCAGCAGACTTCGCCGGATGTATAGGAGTGTGGTTTATCAATTATGCCTGAAGCTCACATGAAGGCGATGTGCAGGCGAGTGCCGGATTGCGGGTAAACCGGTGAGATGTGTTGAAGCAATAAACAGCAAATCGAATTCTTTCACGTGCCCGTTCCATTCTTAACCTGAAAGCTGGAAATAACGAGTCTGACAGCTTCGGTCATCCTCTCGAGCGGCATATACGGATATTTAGAGTATTGCTTCCTGGAAGCCATCTCCTCGTCACATGGAATGTGCAGGAAACCGCCGATGAAGCCGCGTTTTCTGGCCTCCCTGGCGATGATAAACATAGCGTTGTTGCAAAGATATCCGCCGGCAGTGATACTGACAGTTGCGGGAATTTTCCTCCGGTTCAGCATGGCAGCTGTCCGCTCAACGTCCATATTTGAAAACAGCCCGTCAGGTTGACTTCTGTCTACAGGCTGTCCGTTTGCTTTTCTACCAGCGTTATCTGCTGCTGAGGCGAGCCGGTAATTGATTGCAATCTTCTCAACGCTGATGCATGACCTGCCGGGAGCCAGACCGAGGCCCAGGACAATGGAAGGTTTGCGGCCGTCAATCGCATCCATAATGATTTGTTCTATTCTGTTGAAATCCACGGGAAGAATATGGCCTTCAACATTCAGACCATTCAGAACCTGTCCGTCGAGACTTTGAACTATTTTCTCCGACGAGTTTTCCCTGAATTCAAGAAACGGCTCGAATCCGAACAGTACGGCTCTTCCGGCAGGCATCATTACAGGCATTGTGCATCGAATATTTCAGCAATTCAGGCGGACACGCAGTTGAAAACACAGTTCAAATGGTTTAAGAATATGCGGGGAATTCCAGTCCAAGCCGGATGGCACAGGTGCGGAATGTCATGAGAATGATCAGTGTGGGACTGATACAGATGAAGATGAAGCCTGACTGCGACAGCAATCTGTCCAGGGCACTCTCGATGATTGGAGATGCATCGGGGAAAGGTGCGGACATAGTCTGCCTTCCTGAGCTCTTTAATTCCCTATATTTTCCAAGGGAGAAGGAATCTGCCGCAGTTGCTGAGACGGTCCCAGGTGCCACGACAAAAGCACTCTCGCAGGCTGCACGTGAAGGCGGCGTAGTGCTGATAGGGGGCTCCATCTATGAAAAATCGAAGCGCGGAAATTACAATACGTCGGTAATTTTTGGCAGTGATGGCAAAATCATCGGAAAATACAGGAAGGTGCACATACCGCAGGACACCGGATTTTACGAAAAAGATTACTTTTCAGGCGGCAGGTCATACACAGTAGCGCGGACCGGAAAGGCGAGGATTGGCGTTCTAATCTGCTTTGACCAGTGGTATCCTGAAGCTGCCAGGATGAACAGACTGATGGGTGCTGAGATACTCTTCTACCCGACAGCCATTGGCACTGTGGACGGGATAGAGCAGGCGGAGGGCAGATGGCAGGAGGCATGGGAAGGCGTTCAGAGAGGGCATGCAATTGCAAACAGCCTGGTTGTGGCTGCTGTCAACAGAGCTGGTGCCGAAGGAAGCACTTCATTCTGGGGCGGCTCCTTCATCTACGATCAGTTTGGAAAACTGATTGTAAGGGCCGATGACAGAGAAAGGGTGGTTGTGGCTGACTGCGACCTTGACCTTGGAAGGGAAGTAGAGAAGGGATGGGGGTTCATGAGAAACAGACAACCGGCTACGTACGGCAGAATCTCACGGTGAATCAACATGAATGAAGGAAGCAGTGTACGGATGCCCGCAGAATGGGAGAGGCATGAATCCACCTGGATTTCGTGGCCGAAGAATCCACTTACATTCTTGCCTCACATCATTCGCAAAGTGGAAATGACGTACGTGAGCATCGTCGAAGAACTTTCGAAGGGGGAGAGGGTCGACATAATGGTTGATGACGCTGCTGCCGAACAGAGAGTTTCGGGCATACTTTCAAGCACCAGGAACGTTGCATTTCACAGAATCCTGACAGCAGATGTCTGGGTCCGGGATTACGGTCCCACATTCGTGAAAGGGAATGATGTGGTTGCGACAAAATGGACATTCAATGCATGGGGCAACAAGTACGATGACTTGCTTCCGGATGATGCAGCAGGAAGGCAGATGGCTCTATCCACAGGTCTTCGTGTCATAGAAGAGAAGATGGTACTCGAAGGCGGCTCCATAGACGTCAATGGAGGCGGTTCCCTGATGACAACAGAACAGTGCCTGCTCAACAGTAACAGGAATCCTTCGCTTTCCAGAGCTCAGATTGAAGAGAATTTGAAAAACAGACTTGGCGTTGAGCACTTCATCTGGCTGAAGGGTGGAATCGAGGGAGACGACACTGACGGGCATGTGGATGATATTGCGCGTTTCGTCTCCGGCGACACAGTCGTATGCATGGTGGAAGAGGACAGGAGCGATGCCAATTTCAAACCATTAAATGAGAATCTGAGGATACTTGGCAATACAGAACTTCCTGGAGGCAGGGCTTTGCGAGTTGTTTCGCTGCCGATGCCGGAAAAACTCGACGATGAAGGCAGGCTGCCTGCCAGCTACGCCAACTTCTACATAGGCAATTCAGCGGTTCTGGTTCCTGTATTCAATGACCGGAATGATGATGCCGTTCTTGACGAACTGCACAGGCACTTTCCTGGTAGAAAGATTATCGGCCTTGACTGCAGAGCACTCGTTCACGGCCTCGGCACAATACATTGCGCTACTCAGCAGCAACCTGAGCGATGAGCACCGGTATTTCACTCAATGTAGTCGTAGGAGGTTGCCCTGTGTTTTATGAACTCACCTGTCTGAAGTTCATGAAAAGCTTCAGCCAGCTGTTCCCCTGTGTTCATAACTATCGGGCCATTCCACGCAATCGGCTCCATTATCGGCCTGCCTGAAATGAGCAGGAATCTTACCGGGGATTCATCAGTCCTGATTGTCAGCCTGTTACCACCCCTGTGGTAAAGGACAACGCTCTTTGGACCGGCTGCCTGACCCCTGTGCCTGTCGAATACGCCCTCCCCCTCCACGACATATGCAAAGGAAGTGTATCCGTCTTTGACGTCGTAACTCAGTTCGCTGTGGTTTTGCATAGATATGTCGAGATAATGCGCATCGACTGGAAGGTCCCTCACCGGGCCGGTTATGCTTCCAAGCCCCGGTACATTTTTAAGTTCACCTGCGACGAGCTTAACTCTGGTGCCGTCGTCCATTGTCACATCAGGAATGCTCTCTCTGAGCAGATTTTTGTAATTCGGTTCGTTCATCTTTTTTCCTGCAGGTATGTTGACCCAGAGCTGGAATCCTCTCATTTCAGGGTCTTCGATATCCTCAGGCAGTGTTTTTGGTCTGGGTCTTGGCATTTCGGCGTGAAAGATGCCGCTGCCTGCGCTCATCCACTGAAGATCTCCGTTTCTTATTACACCTTTTGTGCCAGTGCTGTCCTCATGCTGAACTTCACCTTTCAGCAGATATGTTACAGTCTCTATTCCCCTGTGTGGATGCCATGGAAATCCAGCCATGTATTCATGAGGATAGTTTGATCCAAAATCATCGAAGAGGAGAAACGGATCGAAAATGTAAGCCAGCTGCTGACTGCCGAAGCCACGCATCAGTCTCACGCCAGCGCCTTCCATTGTCGGTCTGCTCTTCAAAACCTCCGCTACTGTCCGTTCCTCCATTCCGATTTTTCACCTGCTTCCTTATGGTTATTCAGGATTGCCGATTATATAGTCTTGACTCCGGTAACGCATTTGAGAGCAGATGTTATCGTCAGCGCCAAACCTGGCGGCACATACCACATTCAGGCCAGAAGCACCCTGCCGCCCCTCTTTCCTGTTATTTTGCCGCCGCTTACTTCCAGAACTCCGTTGACTATGACATGCTCTATGCCTGCGGGAGTTATGGTCGGCGCTTCATATGTACTCCTGTCCTCTATTCGTCCCGGGTCGAAAATGACGATGTCTGCGAAGCAGCCGTCACGGATGTACCCTCTTCCGCTGATTCCAAATCTCTCTGCGGTCAGAGCCGATGCCTTTCTTACCATTCCCTGTACAGAGCAGAAATTCAGCTCTCTTACGTATCTCCTGAACGCTTTTGGGAATGTGCCGAAAGCTCTGGGATGCGGATGACCACCCGTGTATATGGAGCTGTCACTTCCGATTCCTGTCAAAGAGCTGGAGAATACTGCATCCACATCCTCCTCTGCCATGTTGTGAACGATTATAGCTATATCGTGACCGTTCTTTTCAAGAAGCCTGAACACAGCCTCCGCCGGACTCACAGCCATCTCGCCGGCTATATCAAGAACATTCATATTGCTGAAACGGGAAACATCTGGACCTGTGATGTCTTCCGCAACAATCGCACGCCAGTCGTCATCATCCCTGGCACTCTCCATTTCGTCTTTCACTCGTTTTCTCGTCTCGCTGCCGGCGATGGCATTGAGCATTGATTTGAAACCGCCGTCCATGATGTGCTTTGGCAGCACAATTGTGAGGTCTGTATGGGAAGCGGTGTATGGATAGGCATCCCACATCACATGTTCACCCCTTTCAGCCCTCCGCTCCAGATCACTGAGCACCGACTTGACCTTTCCCCAGTTTGCTTTCCTTGTTGCCTTGAGATGGGATATCTCCAGCCATGCCTTTGATTTGCGCGAAACCCTCAGTGATTCGTCCACTGACTCTTCGAGCAGGCCGTCTTCATTTCTCATATGCGTTGCATAGACCCTCTTGAATTTCGCAACAACTGTGCACAGTTCGGCGAGCTCCTTCCAGTCGGCAAAACCCGAAGGCGTGTATTCGAGGCCGGACGAGAGACCGAACGCACCCATCCTCAGATTCTGACCGAGCAGCCCTTTCATCCTGCTCAGCTGGGCGGCAGAAGGCGCCTTCGACGAGTATCCCATCGCTGCAGCCCTCAAATTACCGTGTCCTATGAGAGGCGCGATATTTACAGCCGGTTTCCTGCGATTCACGACAGAAGCATACTCTGCGACGTTGTTCCATGCAAGTCTGACTCCGCTCCTCCGGTATTCCGTACTCATGGATTCTCTGTTAAGCACAGTGACTGGAAATGGAGTAAAACCACAGTTCCCTGTAACCTCCGTAGTTATTCCCTGCATTATCCTGTTTTCCGCTTTCGGATTGACCAGCACTGCGATGTCCGAATGGGAATGTGCATCGATGAAACCGGGTGCAATGACCATATCCTTTGCACTGATCTCAATAGCAGCCCTTCCATTCATGGCAGCCTTTCCAGTGCTGATGTACTCCCCGGTAATCGATATACCCGTATTCCTTACCGGAGTCGAACCGCTTCCATCGGCAATTATTCCGTCCGTGATCCTTATCATTGGCGGATGGAAGACAACCAGAGATATCAAATTGTGCGCTTTGGAGGATGAAGACGGCAATCCGGTTTTGCACTCAACCGCTGCCTGGTCAGACTACAGTGGACGGAGAAATGGCCGTCTGTGCATCTGTACACATAATTCGATAATTGTCAAGAGATTCGATCGCCGTCAAATAATGCTTATAAGCACAACGTTGAACTCCATCTCTGAGGTAAAAGACAAATGAAACTTGTACCAAAGTTTCTGGCAATCTCAGTAGCGGCACTGTTTCTGCTCGCAGGAACAGCATCGGTCCTCGCCAGTAATGGACACAGTAGCATGGATCAATCGCCGAAGGTGGGAAACACCGGAAATAAAATAGTGATAAGCAACAGTCAAATGACTGTATGGTTTGAAGGAATGAAGCCGAATCTGCATGTGTTCCTGAAGGGGCAGAACGGAAACAGCACTGGTTTCACTGTTGACGTAAAGGGAGTTTATGAAATAAACAGCACAAACGTCCCGGTAGCGTCTCTTTCGACAGAAAGGGCATTCCCTGAAGAAGCAATGGGAGCAGGGATTTTCAACTACAGCACCGGAGTGAGCGTCCAGTACGCCAACGCTTCCCAGATGGTGAACATAACCTTCACGCTCTCTGCTAACGAATTCACCATGCAGAACAGCATGAACGCAAATTCGCAGGACTCGACAATGCAGCCCACATCAACCAGTCCCGGAACGGCATCAATCGCGGTAGTCTTCCACATAAATGAGGCATCATCTCAGGTGAGGTTCGATCTGCTCGTTAACAAGTGGTCATGGGTTAACAGCACGGGCGACAGGCTTGCGCTGATTACGTCGCTGGAGTCGCACAGCAGCATGAATGCGCCTAACGGTCAGAAGCCTTCATCGCACGGCACAGACTTGAGGGATAACAGTGTCGATGTTGGAAGTTCCCCTTTCAGCTCACAGGGATATATCACCTGGAGCAGGAATGCCAATGCCACATACAGCAACCGCGGAACAGTTGAGCTCAACGTAACGACCCTGATGATGAACAATGGTGAAAACAACAGCAATGATGCTCACCTGTGGTTCATTTTCAACCCGCCAACCGGAGCAGCAACCAACTATACGTCCCTGGTCTACGACCCGATTGTAGGCATACAGACATCACTCACAACACTGAGCTACGGACTGATAGGAGCAGCAATTGGAGCGGCAGCCATAGTTGGCGCTGTAATTGTTACCAGGAGAAGAAAATAGAGCCAAAGTTCGGAACAGCGCAAATACTTCAAACCCTTTTCTATTTTATTACTTACAGCGATGCTGCATTTACACATTCCTGCAGATTCCTCTTACACACAAGATGCGGCCGAGAAGAAAAAGTATCGATTGCAGCAATGATGACGGGAAACAATGTCGTCATTCATTCAAGCAAGTGCACAGCGTGAGTCAATTGTTGACTTCTGCATTTTTCCGCGGGGATTACAGTTTGGTCTGTGTTCAGATAAGAAGATGGGCCTCTTCAGGACTTCCAGGACGGTTGAGAGGGAATTTTTCACATAATAAGCTGGCAATCCGGAGCCATGGGCGCTGACACATTTAAGGATTGAACAGTTTTTTATCTTCATGACAATTGATCCTCAGACGGGATCGATTTGAATTTGTTCTTTGTCACAGATATTCACGGGTCTGATGTCTGTTTCAGAAAATTCCTGAATGCGGCCAAGTTCTACGATGCCGACGTACTGGTTCTTGGAGGGGACATAACAGGTAAACTGCTGGTTCCGATTGTGAAGCAGGAAGACGGCTCCTATGTTTCTGATTTCCGTGGCGCGCAGGTCACTATTCACGGAGAAAGCGAGCGGTCTGAATTTGAGAAGAAGGTTAACTTCAACGGTTTCTATCCACTGGTAATGAAAAGGGCGGATTATGATATGGCATCCGCAGACCGGTCATACAGGGATAGGCTTTTCGAGGACGTTATGCTCGAATCAATAAGACGCTGGCTGAAACTTGCCGAGGAAAGGCTTTCTGGAACGAATATCAAGGTCTACATTACAGCAGGCAACGACGACCTTCTGTCAATGGACGAAGTGCTAAAATCACACAGTGGCGGAAATATCGAATATGCCGAAGGACAGGTTGTGACCTTCGATGGTTTTGAAATGCTCAACCTGGGCGATGCAAACGAAACGCCATGGCACACTGCCAGGGAGTTCAGTGAGCGGGACCTTGAAAGACGCCTCTCTGATATTGCCTCCAGACTCAATGACGCTTCAAAAAGCATATTCAACGTTCACGTGCCTCCGATCGGTGTTGGTCTGGATGTCTGTCCCGAACTTGATGCAGAGCTGAAGCCTGTCACAAGGGGAGGAGAGATTGTAATGAAGGCTGCAGGCAGCACAGCAGTAAAGAATGTGATTGAGAAGTATCAACCGCTTCTCGGATTGCATGGTCACATACACGAGTCACCTGGAATTGCCAGGATCGGAAGAACGGTTTGCATTAATCCCGGTAGCGAATACGGACAGGGCGTCCTCCGTGGTGCGCTGATCAGACTCGAGAGAGGGAAACTGAAACATTACGCCCTTACACGGGGCTGACACTCATGAAAGTCAGAAAGTTTAGAAAGGGCGACGAGAAACAATGCGCCCGGATGCTGATTGATTCATTCAGCTGGTATTTCGAGCTTAAAGGCTCTGACTGGTTGAAGAAAAAATTCTCTGCTGCCAGCATTGCACGGGAAGCGAAGCAGGGAATTAGTCTGGTTGCAGTAGATTCGGGGAGCATAATCGGGTACTGTCATGCAGGCATCAGCGACTACGGCGTCGCCTATCTGTCCACAATAGGTGTTTCCAAGAGAGTTGAACTGAGAGGTATCGGTTCAAGTCTGCTCGAACAGCTTGAAACCACATGCAGAACAATTGGCGCCAGGAAGCTGTGGCTTATGGTAACACACATCAACACTGAGGCAATTTCATTTTACAGAAGACATGGATACAGGAAGGAAGGAATGCTCAGAGACATGACACTTGAAGGTGCTCATGAAATCATAATGTCCAAGCACTTCTGAGTGTGCGAGAACGTGGCGTGACGTGTAATTCGATATGTATTTACGACATTCGGCAATACGCCTTCACAGAACAATACGGGATACAACTCGCGGGTGAGTTAAACAGAGAATTCTTAAAGGGCGTTACGGAATAGTCGATAGCCGGAATCGAGGGGGACAAGACAATATCAGCAGATAATCAGGTGAAACCGTTCGAAAGAACAGCTACTGGTCTCGTGAGAGAGATATCGGCATTCAGAACGCTTGTGCTGGACCTCATGTTTACGAGCCCGGTATTCATGTTTGTTTTCGCGATACTAGGGATAGGAATATTTGTGGGAGCAAATATGATCATATCCACAATACTTGCGCTTCTAATCGGTTTCACTACAGCAGGCATGTATGCAATGCTCTCCATTGCATATCCAAGAAGCGGCGGAGATTACATTTTCGTAAGCAGAATACTTTCTCCCCCGCTCGGATTCATGGTAAATTTCGTCTTCACGATTGTTAACATATCCGTGATAGGAGTGGAGGCAGTCTGGGTATCTACCATGGCGCTCGGTCCCATGTTCGCAGGGCTTGGCGCAATAATGCACAGCACTTCTCTCGCATCAGACGCTATGGTGTTCAGCCAGCCAATATACATCTTCATCATAGGCACACTCGTTATGTTACTGTTCACCTCTGTAATGTTTTTCGGTACCGGTCCGACATTCAAAGTCAAGAGTGTGCTATTCTTCGTCGCTGTGATTTCGGTCATAATATACGTCGTCGCATTAGGCATGGCATCTCAGTCCACGATGATAGGCAACTTCAACTCCCTTTCAAGCACACCCTACCAGAAGTATTCCGGGCTGGTTACAACGAATGGTCTTCCGACAGGTTTCCATCTGATGCCGACGCTTTACGGGACAGTTTACGCGGTTCTTGCACTCGCAGGATTCACAATATCATCATATGCCGGAGGTGAAGTATCAAACCCGAAGAAATCTCAGTTCGTCGGCATGTTCGGAGCACCGGCCCTCTATGCGCTCTTGATGGTGGGAGTTCTTGCAGTAAGCTACGCAAAGTTTGGTTACAATTTCCTGACTGGTGTTTCATATGCCGCGCTATCAGGAAGCAAACTTTACACCCTGCCAATTCCGCTCCCCTGGATGAACTTTCTTGCAGCTTATGCGCTTGACAGTGCTCCACTCATGGTAATACTTACAGTGGGTCTGCTTTGCACGCTCTTTGCTTACATGCTGACCGCCATTTTTGCAAGCACCAGAAGCCTCTTTGCGTGGACATTCGATGGTATGTTTCCCATGAAGCTTGCTAAGGTAAATGAAAGGTATCACGTTCCTGTGTATTCACTCGTTGTGATTCTGCTCATTTCAGTTGTGTTTATCTACCTCACAGTTTATACGACGATTTCTGCCTTCTTCACATACGTCGTTCTTGCCTCCTCATTCGGACTCACAATCGTCGCAATATCGGCAATCGTCTTTCCGTTTGTCAAAAAGGACACTTTCTCGTCCTCACCAAAGCCTGTTTCATCCAAGATCGGGGGCATCCCTGTGATCAC
>DAHXLZ010000082.1 GCA_027365715.1 Methanomassiliicoccales archaeon
TCTGCTGTTATATTGGATGAACCGGTCACCGATATGCCATAGAACTCTGCAAAATTGAAGAAATACGGGACAAGCTCAGCAAATACTCCAGTCAGTTCAGATTCAGTGCTCTTTACGAGCTGTACTGCCGAGATTATGTACTGTTCATAAATATCTGACAGCAGAATGTGCGACGAAGACAGTATCCTGATGCCAAACAGGCTTCCGTATGCCGAATCTCCAGTAAGCGAGACATTCGAGCTGTTCTGCAGAACTATTGCGTAGGTTCCGCCATCACTCCTTACATTGGATATCGTGCCATGTGATATCGAATTTACAGTTATCCCTGAATAATTTGAGCTCACTGCAAGCTGTCCTATTTCCACATGCCGGACACTCGAAACAAACACACAAGTCCTTCCTCCTGAAATGGTGAGGTAATTCATTTCAGCACTGTTTCCTTCTGCTATCATTATCGCTGTGCTGCTGTTTGCAAACCTCGTCGTAGCGTTGGGATGGAACGTGAATGTGGAGTAATTGACGTAAGTGTGAAGCACATCTCTTGCTGAGAGCCCGGTATACTGCAGCCCCTCTGTATTATTCATGTGGCTGCTAGTAAAGAAGAGACTCTCTGAGCCGGAGATGTCAATGGCTGTATATCGCGCCGGATACGTTGCATGCGCAACAGGCGGTTGGATTGATACAAATGAGTCCGAACTGATCAGCACGTTGCCTGAATTGGCAACGTAAATCATTCCGGTCATGCCTGAAAATTCACTGCCCCGGAGATAAATATCGCCAGAATTCATTGCACTGATAATGGTCCCGGAGGCTGAGAGGGTGGAATTCCTGACCAAAGCTGTGGAACCGTTAAGCTCAATCAGGGCAGGGGAAAACGCAGATGTTGAGTTTCCGTTTATGATGCTGCTGTTCAATTTGAGTGTGGAATCAAAAACCCTGATAATGAATGAACCGTAATCTGCAATTTTCTGGTTAACATAAACTGCCGTATTGCTAAATTCCGCAGTGGAATTGATAAATGAAAGTGAAACAGGGGCAGAAAGTGAGGAGTTGATCACGATAAGTTCGTTTCTTGCGACAAAGTTAACGTTATCATAAGTCCTGTTCGATGAAATGTAAATTACGTCAGGTCGTGACAATGGCAGTGCGGCTGCTCTTTCAGCAGGCAGAATCACCCTGGCTGTCACAGCTGTTGAGTCAATAATGCCAGCATGCTTAGTATGTGCATTCACCCCGGCAACTGAACTATGCATACCTGTGGATGACACACCAAATACTGCAGATGACAGCAGTACGCATATTATGAAAACAGACGGTACGGTTCCTGGTCTCAATTAGGCGCTCCCGATTAGATACAATTGCTGCGTACTGCATGCAACAATGATAACCTTTTGTGGTCGGTCCCGTCTGCGTAAAACTCTTTATAAATGTAGTCTTTCGGTCACCTCGCAGAGTTGGAATTTCCGATGTCGGTTTCTGATGAAGTTGTGAAGAAGGCACTCTGGTTCTACAGGGATGAGGTAAAGGATGCCGCAGTTTACAGCAGCCTTGGCTCAAAGGAACCGCCAGGCGACAGGGGAAGGTTTCTGAAGCAGCTGGGGGAGATGGAAAGCACGCATGCCGACTTCTGGAAGGAATTTCTTCAGATGCGCGGTGTAACCGGCCTGAATTACAGGTATCCGTCCTATAAGAGAAAGTTCTTCCTGTTTCTGCGCAGAATAATCGGGCTTCCGATGGTGATTCGCCTTTTCGAGAGGGGAGAGGAGACAATCATCAGGGAATACAGTATATTTCTTTCCGCACAGGTTATAGATGAAAACGAACGGGCGAAGCTTCACAGCATAGTTACCGATGAGATCCTTCATGAAGAGTACTTTGCCACACAGCTCAGCGGTATGTCCAGCAGGCTGGAATCCATCCGGGATGTCTTTTACGGAATGAGCGATGGTCTTGTAGAGGTTCTTGCTGCGGTTGCCGGACTCGTTCCCATAGTCAAGACTCCAATTCTGGTTGCAGCCGGCGGACTGGTCGTCGGCATCTCAGGTACACTTTCGATGGCCATCGGCGCGTATATGTCCACCAAGGCACACGTCGAAATAGGAAGGAGACAGACAGACAGAGTAGCGAGGGAAATAGAGCTCGTGAGCATGGATGAGAGGGTTGAGAGATTAAAATCGCTCTTTCAGAAAATGGGCTTTGAGCCCGCGTATATCGAAGAGGCTGCAAAGTCGATGGCGAGCAACGGTGACATGTCCACGGAATTCTACGTCAGAAACAAACTCGGAAGGTCCAGTGTGAGCGATGAAAACCCGAGGCGCGCGGGCCTGCAGACCGGATTGTTCTATCTCATAGGTTCGGCATTCCCGATACTCCCGTTTGCATTCGTTGGAGGCATCACCGGCCTTATGCTGTCGGTTATTGCCGTAGTACTCGCACAGACCACAGCTGCAACAATAATATCGCTGTCTTCAGATACCTCAGTGCTTAAGAAAGTTGCTGAAACGGTAGGACTGACACTTGGTGCTGCGGGTGCAACGTTCATACTTGGAAATATAATGTTCGCACTTCTGCATCTGCCCACAATCCCGTAATTTCGTACAAACGATATTGTGTGGCAGCCGGGTTTAAGGCCGATGGTCAGCGCTTAATCAGATGTCATGGAATAGTTTCTGTCCTTCCATAACACACCATATCCGGCGGCAGCTCTAAGGAAGGCCGAAACTGCTATGAGCAGGTAGACACCGATCGAAAGCGGGTACATCAGCGCAAGGTACACCGGGCTTTCTGTTCCCACCTGGAATATAATCATTCGCAGCAGGATGAATACTATCGAAGCGGTCGCAAAAGCAAAAAGTGTAACGCTTCCATCGGCAGCAGAAAAATAAAGCATCCAGAATGGCAGATAAAAGGTTAGTGTCAGGTAAGTGATGTTCGCCGCATGCACAATGTACCGCTTTCCAACCTCTCCCTGTATGTCTCTTACCACCCCCTCCCAGAGTTCGCCTGCATTTCTGTACATTCTTGTGCTGAGGTATTTGCTGGACCAGTAAAAACGTATTCTGAAACCATTCTTCCTGAAGAGTTTTGCGAGGTTAACGTCCTCGACCACTCTGCCCTTTATTGCTTCATGCGTACCGCATTTTTCATATGCGCTGCGCTTCATCATCATGTACTGCCCGTTAGCCATGACCATGCGCCCCCTGTCTCTGTTCATGAGCGGAGGCATATACAGGAGCATGATGAACTGCGCAAACAGGGGGAGCATCAGTTTTTCCCAGAACCCTTTCATCTCCATCTTCGGCCCGAGTGAAAACATATCCGCCTTCTCATGAGTCATGGACAAAACAGTTTTTGAAACCACTTCCGGCGACAGGACCATGTCTCCATCGACGAACAGGAGTAATTCGCCCTTTGCCTCTCTGTATCCCAGATGAGCGCCCCAGTTCTTTCCAGTCCAGCCAGGCGGGCGCTCTCCTTCTCTTATTGCTTTTATTCTGTTTCCGTAACTCTGCAGTATTTCCCAGGTGCCGTCCTCTGAATTGCCGTCTGCAACGATAACTTCCAGTTCCGGGTAGTCCTGAGCTAGAATGGAGTCTATGCAGATGCGGATATCTTCAACCTCATTCCTGCAGGGAACTATTACACTCACCGTCTTCGTCCATGCAGGCGGTTCATTATTATTCGCAACGGGAAGATGATCGTCAATACTGTCGACGTTAATCGCGAGCAGAAATACAGTGCCCAGCGATAGAAAAGAGTAAACAGCGAAGAGAACGAACAGGACGAGTATTATGAGCGACAGCAGCACGCAACTTAGGAAATTCACTGCATATTTATTGTTAACCACGAAATGTGCACTCGGGGGCCGAGTCAGCCGGCATTTTCCCAGCCGCCGGTGGGCCGGCGCACCATCTTATGCTGCCACGCCGATCATCTTGTCGGACCTGCTGATTCAGAAAAGGTTGAATTACAACTCTGTTATTAGCCATCTCCAGTAGATTCCCGGTCTACAGGGAATACCAACGGAAGATTTCATATGACTCTGCAATACACATCGCCTCTCCTGACTATCGGCATATTATTCTTTTTCGCCAAGGTTGTGGGCCTCGTTGCAAAACGTTTTCACCTTCCATCTGTGATTGGTGAGATCCTCGGCGGCGCTATCCTCGGACCGTATGCGCTGGGGGGATACATCGACGCCTGGAGTGGCATCGACCTGATTAATGTTAACAGCACAGTTCTGCTTTTTTCCCAGGTTGCAGGTGTGCTCATAATTTTTTCTGCTGCCGCAGAAAAT
>DAHXLZ010000097.1 GCA_027365715.1 Methanomassiliicoccales archaeon
TGCCGTTTCCATTCAGATTCCCCTCGGCACATTGAGATTCTTGCCATCCCTCGCAGGGAAGTTGGAAACAATGGATTCCGCTTCACCTGCCCTTGAGGTGGAGTCGCCATCCTCCCTCGCAGACTGGCCTGTCTGGTTGACCCGTCTCTGTGCGGGATATCCACGGACGGAAGAAAAGAAATCCAGTATGGCGGTCATTTCTGAAGATAGGCGTTCGGCTTCGGTATCTCCAACACTCAGCATGGCAAGCCGTGCAATCCTCATCACATCTTCTCTACTGATGTTCGTACGTTATCACCTCTTCACAATGCTGAATATTGAGCACGTTTCTGTCCCGCTCACGCCTTCAATGGAGCGGAGTCTGTCTATTACAATGCTGCCAATTTCCTCAAGATTTGCCGCGTGAATTCTCGCTACCATATCCCACCTGCCTGATATGAGGTAGAGTTCCTCCACTCCGGGAATGCCTGCAATTCTCTTTGCCACATCGCGCTGGGATGCTGTACCGGGCATGAACGATATAAACACGAAAGCCGAGTGTGATTCGCCAATCTTGCTCTCATCAACCTCAACTGTGTAGCGCTTAATGACGCCGCCACCTTCAAGCCTGGAAATTCTCAGCCTGGCTGTGCTGCGGCCGATGCCGAGTTTCGATGCGATGATGGAAACTGGCATCCTTGCATTCTGTCTTAAAATGGAGAGCAGTTCGTTATCTTTTTTGTCCAATGTTTAACCAACCCGTCGTAATATTTCGGCCATGTAATACAATATGAGCCGTTTGACGGCCAGAATATAGCAAAAGGTAATTAATATTAGTGGCCTCTGTTTCAGGCAGCACAGAAGATGGCTCCGTAGTCCAATGGGCAAGATATCTGGCTGTTAACCAGGTGATGACCGTTCGAATCGGTCCGGAGCCGCGTGGAACAAAGAGCACGCCGGCCCTGTAATGAAAAGAGCAGAGCCGGGAGATGGAAGTGAGCTGAAACCGATGGCCAAGATTCCATTGTTCCCTCTTAAAGCGTTTATCCCCTTCCTGCGTTTTATAACACGCGCGTATTTAATTCAATTACCGCTGATTGTAGTTGTATAAATACGAGAAGGCCGATTTAAGTTTGTGCCTGAAAGAGGTAAATGCGCCAGAGCGGGGATTGAAAATGGATGAACAAGGATCCATTTCGCTTGACAGACTTGGCCTCACCTCGTATGAAAAGCAGCTCGTTTCCTCCATGGTAGCCGGAGGCCGCGAGTCCATTAACTACAGAGAGGCAATGAACATTTCCAATGTACCCTATGGCAAAGTTCACACCACTCTCAATTCGCTTGAAGAAAAGGGGTTCCTGGAGGAGGCTGGGGGAAGGCCCAAACGGTATCGGCTGAGACCGATTGGGGATGTGATAGAAGATTATCTTGTTAAGCCTCTGCTCACGGAACTCTTCGGTTTTCCAGGGGATGGTGACAGCACATTCAGGAACATCTGGATAAGGGAAGTATGCTCCGCCATTCCAGTCATAACTGTTGACCACGAGCAGACTGAACCGCCAATCACCATGCTGTCAGGGATAGAAGAAATCAGAAAGGCACAGATCAAAGAATTGATGAAGGCAAAGGAGGAGGTGCTGATCTGCTTTCCAAGGGGAAATTTCCTTGACAGGAAATTCACTGACTACCTTTACGATGGCAATAACACCAGGCTGGAGATCATCAGTGCATTCAATCCGATAGAACTCATGAAACATACTTTTCAGTCACAGGCCAGAGAGATAGCTGATATGCTCAGCAATGAAGGAGTGAGGTCGAGAATACACTTCTTCATCAATCCGAACGTCGTGGAAAGGTTCATGGTCGTAGATGGCGCGTTTGCAGCAATCGGGAGTGACATATCGCCTGTGCTTGCACACATTTACTCCCGGCAGCACTGCTCAGAATTGAGAAATAGATTCATGGAACTGAAGAAGGATTCCAGGGAAATCGATCTTGCGCCGAGATGATTCCCCGTTGCTTTGCCTCTGCATAGCTGAAAAAAGGGCCGCTCTGACAGTTTACGGAATCGCAAAAATTTAATCATAGCGGCGCAGGAAGACCTTTAATGATAGTTACGCAATCCACAGAGGGATGAAGGAAAAGATTTTCATAACAGGCATCTGCGGCTTCATAGGGGGCCATCTTGCCGCCGAGGCCATCAGACAGGGATACAGCGTTGCGGGTCTTGCTCATTGCGGAAAGCCTGTTCCGGATGCTTCGGTGACTGTTGGTGACATCAGGGATCGCGACCTGGTGCGCAGGGCTTCTGAAGGAGCAGATTATTTTATTCACCTTGCCGCAGTAACATCAAACCTTGAATTCGAGTCTAAGACAGATTACAGTTTTGATGTGAATGTAGGTGGTTTTTTTTCAGCAATTGAGGCTGCGACAGTAAACAGATCCAAAAAATTTCTCTATGCCTCCAGCGCTGCCATCTATATCGATTCGTTTTCGGAGAAAAGCGTGATACCGTTCAATGCTCAAAAAAATCATTACGCGAAGACAAAAATGATGAATGAAATGATTGCGGAATCATACGCAGAAGTGCGCGGCAATCATACTCTGGGATTGCGCTTCTTCAACGTCTTCGGTCCGGGAGAAAATGACAAGGGAAATTATGCGAGCATCATTTCACAGTTCTTATCCGCTTCAAAGCAGGGACAGAAACTGGTCATATATGGAGATGGAAGCCAGTCGAGGGATTTCATCCATGTAAGTGATGTTGCGAAGGTGGTCCTCAAACTGATGAAGTCAGGGGCAACTGGCGTCATTAACACAGGCACAGGCAACGCGATATCATATGAGGAGATTGCTGATGCAATCGACAGTGGAAATAAGACACACGTCAGGAATCCGCTCGCCAGCTACCAGTATCTCACAATGGCCGACATATCCAGGCTCAAGCAGGAGATTGGCGAGCACGTTTTCATTGATGTGCATGAAGGCTTGAAGACAATGACACAGGGAAGTTGAAATGGCAATGGGCTTGCAGGACCGATGCGCCTGCCGGGTTAATCGACCCAGTACAGATTGCATGGTCAAGTGACGCTACTTCGGCGCCGCGCTCTGAGGCTATGGCTGCTGCATGACTGCAGCAGGTTTCACCTGAAGTGATGGTGCAGGAGGTTTGTTCATCGCGTTTATTTTTGCTTCAAAATCATCCAGCCCGAGATTAGCAGCCCAGTCGATGAGCATACCAGTCAGACCCCTAGCACCGGTAATTAACCTGACATTTGCGGATTTCAGTGCCGAAGCTGTTTCAGGAGAGATGACATCAGAGACAACCGCATCAACGTTCAATTTCCCTATTACTTCAACCCACTTTTCCGCAGGTGGTGGGGACTGAAAACCCTTCCTGATTTGAGTGAATGAAACAGTGTCGCCGACTATCTCTGCAATTGTGTAAAATTTGGATGTTTCGAAAACCTCAGACATCGCACTTACCATGCCGTTATCATTGTCCGAAGGAAGCAGAATTCTCATTCAATTCAACACCTGCTGAAACGCATGACAGCCACTGAATAAACAACATGAGACTTTACTTAAATCTGTCGAGACGAAATGGTCTGTTGCATCCGGCTTATCTCTGGCAGATTATGTCAACACAGTTCATCACCGGGGGAACGATATTTAAATGAGCCGTCATTACGATTAGTGGTGATCCCGTTTGAAGATTGTAACTCTCGTAAAAGCAGTGCCTGAAGTGATGAATGTGAGGCTCGCACTGAAAGGCAATGATATAGATCGCTCCGAACTCAATTATGCCATAAACGAACAGGATGACTACGCGCTTGAAGAAGCGCTGCAGCTGAAGGAAAAAAACGGCGGCGAAGTTGTTGTGCTGTCCATGGGTGATGAGGCAGGCAGAAAGGGCATTACGCAGGTTATAAGGCAGTGCTACGCAAAGGGCGCCGACAGGGGAATTATGCTCCTGGACACCTCGTACAGCGAATGGGATGATGCAGTAAAGGCGAGAATCGCATCGAAGATTATTTCGACGGAAAAACCTGATCTTGTTGTCGGAGGTTCGCAGTCCTTCGATATGGCAAGCGGCAGATTTGGACCGATGGTTGCAGAGCTGATTGGGATGCCGCATGCAACGCTGATAACAGCACTCCATACAGTAGACGGCGGCAAAATCAGAGTGCACAGAGATCTTGAGCAGGGAATTCAGGAAATTGTTGAGCTGCCATTACCATGTCTGGTGACAACGCAGACCGGAATAAACACGCCAAGATATGCTTCACTGAACAGGATTATCGCTGCCACAAAGAAGGAGATAAGCGCACCGAAACTCCAGGATATGCAGATTTCACCGCAGCAGATGTCGGAGTGGAACAGGGTTAAGACGTCGTCGGTGGCTTTTCCGTCTGAAAAGGGATCCGGCGCAACCTTCCTGGAGGGAAAACCCGAAGAGGAGGCAGCACAGCTGGTGAAACTGCTCCGTGAAAAAGGGCTCATACAGAGGTGATTGCATTGTCTGAAATACTGGTTGTTGCAGAACAGAGGGAAGGAGTGCTGAAAGATGTTTCGCTGGAAAGTATAGCACTCGCAAGAGAACTCTCTGGTGAAGACTGGAAGGTAACAGTACTGGCTATGGGGTGTGGTCTGAAGACTGTGGAAGACAGACTTTCCAGGACGCCGGCTGACACACTGCTGATTGCCGATGACCCGATTCTCAAAGATTACACTTATGATGCATACAGGCATGCACTTAAATCGGTTGTTGAAGAGAGAAAGCCGGATATCATTATTGGCAGCCATTCATCTCTGGGAATGGATTTCTTCCCCGGGATTTCGATTGCATTGGATATGCCCGTGATTACCGACTGCATACGTGCCGTGAGGAGCGAAAGAACGGTAAGGGCAACAAGACAACTCTATGGTGGAAAGATCGAGTGCGAATTTTCAGTGGATGAACGATGCATTCTGACTGTGAGACCGGGAGCAAACCAGCCATGCGGAGAGGGAACAGTTTCGGCGTCAGCGGTCAAAATAGACTTCAGTGGAGTGAAAACCAGGACAACTGTTACAGGTTACGAAAGGCCGCCCAGAGAGGATGTGGATATAGAGAAAGCCAAAATCGTCGTTTCTGTGGGACGTGGCATAGAGAAGAAAGAGAATCTCCCGGTATTCGAAGAACTTGTAACGAGTATGGACGGTGCGGTCCTTGCAGGCTCGCGCCCCGTAATAGACAGCGGCTGGCTTCCGAAGGGCAGACAGGTGGGAGTTTCAGGTAAGACAGTGAAACCGAAACTCTATCTTGCGCTGGGAATCAGCGGCGCGATACAGCATCTGTCAGGAATGTCGGGCAGCGACTTTATTGTGGCAGTGAACAAGGACAGGGATGCACCAATTTTCAAGGTAGCAAACGTAGGCGTGGTGGATGATATATTCAAGGTCGTTCCGGCCATCGTTAAGGAACTGAGGAACCAGGCACAGGCAAAATGATAGCGTTTCACACCAGGACGCCGATAACTCTCAGACAATACTCCGTATCATTGTGAAACTTATTTAGCGACACAAGTCGCTCAGTGAGAGCATGCCACGACGCACTACTGCTTCCGGCGCTTTGTCTCTGACTCCATTGCAGGCACGGCGACTCTTTGCATACAATAAGCGTCTTTTTGAACGGTATGTCCGGCGCATTCGCCGGCTTCCGTGGAACGATGCAAGCCGACACAGGGAAATAGGGCATCAATCGCTGTTTGGAACACTTGTCCATATTCTCAATGTCCATGAGGTCTGGATAGGCTACATTCTGCAGGGTCGAACTTCAGATCCGGAACTCGAAGAACTCTTCCGTGACCCCGTCAGGAAGCCGGAAGACTGGCACGGATTCAACAGATACAACCGTCGTGTCTGGTTACTCATAGATGAATATATAGACGGACTGACCCCGCGTGAGCTGTCCCGTCCTGTTCACGCTTTCTGGATGCCGGGAAAATATGTCGTATCTGATGGACTGATGCAGACGACGTTTGAAGAAGCGCACCACATCGGGGAGATTATCGGCAGCCTCTGGCAGCAGGATATCGAACCACCGTACATGACATGGATCGAGATTGGACAGAAGATTTCGGGGAAGTAAGTCTCTGAGCGTGAAATGGCGACTCCATCAAACACAATCACAGTTACCTGACAGTGAATCAGCATCGTGCGAACTCATATGCCTTCCAGGTAAAGAGACAGTGGTGCAGCTGGCAATTTTGAAACAGGACAGTTGACTTTCGTCACCGGCCCAGACTTCTCATTGCAAGGCGGTCTTCCGGGAAAGGATTATAATCGACAGTCTGTTTGCTGATTCGGTAGATTCGAATGGACTTTTCACTTTCTGATGAAGAACAGCTATTTCAGAAGACAGTTCACGAATTTTCTGAGTGACAATCTGGCACCAATCGCGCGCAACATAGACAACAATCACCAGATACCCGAGAACCTCCTGCACAGAATGGGTGAAATCGGGTTGCTCGGAGCTACGATACCCGAGAAATACGGTGGTCAGGGCGGCTCCATCACGATGGCCACGCTGGGAGCAATGGAGATCGGTGCCGCTGACCCGAGCATGGCAACTGCAGTCTATTACCTCCTGGTAACCGGATGGAGCCACCTGGTTTCGAAACTGGGCACAGAAGAGCTCAAACAGTCACTGCTTCCAAAAGTTGCGGCGGGCAGGGAGTTTCTGGGCATAGCCACAACTGAACCAGGTGGCGGCTCGGATCTTGCAGCAATGAAGACGAACGCGAAGCGTGAAGGGAGGCAACTCATACTCAACGGCGAGAAGATTTACATAAGCGGAGTATCGGAGGCAAAACGCATGGGCGGCGGTCATCTGACGCTGATGAAGACCGATCCGTCACTCAAGCACAAAGGCCTCACCTTTGCCTATGTGCCAATCAACTCGGAGGGAATAGAGACGACTGTGCTTGAAAACATGGGCAGGATGGGGATATCAACCGGCATTGTCTCATACAGGAACGTGAACGTTGCTGCAGAGAACATAATCGGAGAGTACAACAAAGGCTTTTTCCATGCCATGAGCGGCTTCAACTATGCCCGGACCCTGGTTTCTGCTGCGTGCGTAGGCGCCGCACAATGGGCCCTTGAAGTGGGCGCAGATTACATAAAAAAGAGGAACGCGTTCGGTTCCCCGCTTGCAAGATATGAAGGTGTGTCGTTCGAATATGCCGATCTTGCCGTACAGGTCGAGATGGTAAGAAACCAGGTGCTGAAAGCAGCAACGCTGCTGGATGCATATGACAGTGGAAAGAGCGTGTCAATGAAGGAAATCAACATCGCTGTTTCGGCATCAAAACTCACTGCACCGCCTCTTGCACTTGAGACAATCAAGAAGGTAATGATGTGGCACGGCGCCATGAGTTACACCAAGGATACATACCTGGAGATGGCAATGCGCGGCATACTCTCATATGTGGTCGGTGCGGAAGGAGCCCTGAATATAATGAGGCTGGTGATAGTCAGGGATTTGCTGGGACCGGAGTTTCTGCCGTACAGGTGATACAATCAGCTCTGAATATGAGAGACTGCTGTCCGGTGTGAACAGCCAGGGTTGGCTTAAACCGGATTATGGAGGCATGTGCCTTTCTTCCCTCCATAAATATGTTGATGAACTGTTCTCCGGCAGCAGGGAACGACTTCCGGCACAGCTTTCTGCCATTGAGAACGCCCTGAATGTGGTGCTTGTGATTGTGGATGGAATGGGCTACATGAACATGAAAGAGAAACTGGGGGAATTACCATTCTTCCAATCGCTAGACGATGAAAACAGGATACTGCCAGCGACCTCCGTATTTCCGTCAACGACTGCAGCCTCCTCAGCAAGCATATACCTCGGTTCAGACCCGGTGTCACACGGCCTCCTGGAATGGTATCTGTTCCTGGATGAAGCCGGCATCATTGTGGAGACATTGCCATTCACTGCACACAATCCGGCAGAGAGAGAAGGATTCAAGAAACTGGGCCTTCCAATAGATGTTCTGTTTGAAGGCAGTGCAGTGACCGAATCGCTGGCACGGAAGGGAATCGATTGTCATGCGCTGTTGCCGGAAGCGGTAGCGGAGAGTGAATTTTCTAAACAGGCGATGAAAAAATCATCAAGAACAGGATACAGCAAGCTGGAAGATGTTCCTTCATTGCTCAGTGACATTCTGTCAGGGGAAAGGAGGACTTTTACCACGGTTTATTATCCCGGCGTTGATACTGCCGGCCACATCCATGGCCCAACCTCAGAGAAGTATCTGGAAGAAATGAGGAAAGTCGACAGATTCGCATCAGAAATTGCCAGAGTAAAGAGAAAAGATACCGTAATGCTCATTACCGCAGACCACGGTCAGATCGAGGTAGATCCGGGCAAGACTCTATATCTTGATGATTTTGATTGGTTTGACAAATTGCTTTCACCGAAGCCTGGAGGAGTCATTGCTCCCTATGGTTCGCCGAGAGACATCATTATCAGAACACCATATCCGGAGAAAATGCAAACCAAACTTGAGGAAGATATCGCAGAATATGGCGACGTGGTAAGCACACGACACCTCATAATGAACGAATACTTTGGCAAAGGAAACATGGCAGGATGCTTTACCTCACGGGCAGGAGATTTGTGGATTCTGCCGGGAAAAGGCAGGGCTGTGTGGTACAGGCACTATGAAGATGAAAAAGTCCTCTTCAAGGGGTTGCATGGCGGGCTGACACCTGAGGAGATACTGGTGCCAATATCAATCGTCTGATACCCCACAACAATCAACCCGCGGACTTTAGCGACATTTTCAGACAATTAAAGTGTGGCATTCTCTCCGGCCTGAAGACCGGGGAATGAGCTCGCGATTCTTTCATATACAGAACATTGCGAAAACATGAAGCAGCAGGAAAATCAAATTGATGAGTCTGCATCGGTTAAATAATAGGTGTTACATGATTCTGTCCGGGCATGACAGTCAGAATCAAGCTCTTTGGAACAAACGGAGTTAGAGGCATTGTCAATGAATTCCTGAGTCCGGATTTTGTCATGAAAATGGGAAAGTCCATCGGTTCAGCGATGAATGGAAACATTGCCATTGCCACCGACACCCGTACTTCCAACTTAATGCTGAAGAATGCACTGGTTTCTGGAATACTTTCCACTGGCAGTTCTGTAACAGACACCGGCATTGTTCCGACGCCGGCTCTGCAATACCATGTGAAAACAGGCAAATATGCTGGCGGGGTGGTTATCACAGCATCGCACAACCCTCCCCAATTCAACGGCGTCAAGGCAATAGCCGCCGACGGAACAGAATCAGGCAAAGACGAGGAGAACAGTATTGAGGATGCATACTACTCTGAAAAATTCAGTAAGGCGGCGTGGAACGGAGTCGGGTCATATACTGAATATGATTCCTGCTCATCAGATTATATCCGCGCAATCGCTTCAAAGGTCGACCGTGATTCAATACGCAAGAGGAAATTCAACGTTGTGCTGGACTGCTCCAACGGTGCTTCGTGTTATACTGCACCATATCTCATGGAGATGCTGGGTGTCAGGGCGGTGACACTCAATGCCTCGCCACAGGGAGGATTTCCCGGACATGAAAGTGAGCCGACAGCTGAAAACCTGAAAGACCTCGTCAGAATGGTGAAAACAGCTGGTGCAGACATGGGCATAGCGCACGACGGCGATGCAGACAGGACGGTATTTGTCGACGAGAATGGCAGATACATACCTGGAGAGCTGAGCCTCGCTCTCACTGCAAGGGAGATAGTCAGGAAGAGAGAGGGTGGAATCATCGTCGTTCCTGTCAGTACACCCAGTGTGGTGGAGGAAGCTGCAAAAGGGTTTGGCGGCAAAACAATCTACACCAGAGTAGGCTCACCTGTTGTTGCGAGGAAGATGATGGAAACTGCTGCAGTCATAGGCGGAGAAGAGAACGGCGGCATAATCAACCCTGAAATGCAGTACTGCAGGGACGGCGGAATGACGGCGGCAAAGATGCTTGAAATTGTTGCCGGCTCGGGAAAGCTTTCAGAGCTCATAGACTCATTGCCGAAGTTTTATACCGTCAAACTGAAGGTTGAAATTCACGGAAAACAGCTGGATGCAGTGATGGCCGGTGTGAAGAAGAATGTTTCATCTGAAAAGATGGACGAGACCGATGGTCTCAAGATATTCCTCAAGGATGGTTGGGTTCTTGTAAGGGCTTCAGGCACCGAGCCGCTGATAAGAATCTTTGCAGAGTCCAGGGATGAGAAGAGTGCGAAAAACCATGCGGGTGAATACAGGAAACTGGTTGAGGAAATAGCAGAGCAGTAGCCAGTTCTGCAATCAGAGTCAGAGTATTGTTATGACACTCGCGATGTAAATTAAGAAGAATGGCAGACCGATAGCCAGTGCGTAGTAAGGCATTTTTCCCTTTCTCGAGAAGAAGAAAAAAACCAGTGAAACCACAGTCGTCGCAACAACACTGAGGTACACCTGCGTGTCGAGCGTCCAGGGAATAAAGAACATAGCCAGTCCCGGATAGAAGGTAGCATAGAGAACCTTTTCACCGACTATTGAACCAATGGCGAGGCTGTTTCTGCCGCGGTATGCCCATATCATCGCAGACAGGGTTTCAGGTATCGCTGTAGCCACAGGTATAACGAGTATGGCAACAACCAGCGGGGAAACACGGTGAATTCCGGAAATCAGCGTGATGGCCTGAACCATCAGAGTCGCGCCGTAATAGAGCAGAATGGCAGAAGTAAGCAGCTGCAGGGCTGCCATGGACCAATGGTCGTGCAGGTGCATGAAATAAGGAGTTTCGGCAGGCTCCTCCATGGCCGAAGAGCGCCTGCCGGTCATTGTCCTGACATAGAACAGGTAGAAAAAGATGAAAACTGAACCCATGAGATACTGCAGATAAAGAGAATGTATGATTCCGGGCAGCAGGGCGAATGGGAAGAGCAGAAGGACAAAGACGAAAGGTATGCTCAGGGACTTGTCCACTTCCAGGTTGCGTGTTTTCTTTCCTGTGAATTTGAATGCGGCAACAATCGATGCAAAAACAAGGAAATAAGAGAGCGAGGAGGTCATGAACGGTTCGCCGAAAATCATACCCAGACCGATCAGGTGTCCGGAAGTTCCACCATGAATAAACACGGCTATGATGAACAGCGCCAGCTCTGGTATCGATGTGAATAAAGGCGCGACAATGGCACCGGTGAATCCGTGTGACCAGTTGAGCCTGCTGCCTGCATACTCTATTGCGTTGACGAACATCAGCGACGAGAAAAAGACGGCAACAAGACTGGCTGCCAGAAGGAGCAGAACATCCATGCTGCTTCAAGACAGACAGGCTTTAAATTTATTGTCCGGACTCATATCGCGGCCATATCAGGCATGATGACGCTGCTGTAGCTGCTTGAAACCGGTGCACCAGGAACAAGCGGCACATAATCACCACCATTCTGTATCCAGCCATTGTCGTTGAACGGCAGCATCAGTGAACCACGCGGATTGTAGTTCCACCAGTAGTTGCCGCCAATGTAGCCTCCTCCAATGATGCTTGTTGCATTGAGCGTTATGCCGTTGAAGACAACAGGAGTCGCTTCTGTAATCTTTGCAAAGGAAACGTTCCATCTGTCGACGTAACTGGCACCGCCGAATGTGTAGATGTTGAAAGCGGGGCTCATAGCGGGCAGTTCGACAGCAAATGCATTGTTGTAAATCGTGTCATCGGATGAGAATACACTTAGTCCCGTCGGCACGGATGACGGATAGACAGGAGCCAGTTCGAACTTGAAGTATCTTGTGGATGATGCCGGACTTCTTCCCGCGATCTGATTCTCCGCAAAGACGTTGCCCCAGACCAGCACGT
>DAHXLZ010000110.1 GCA_027365715.1 Methanomassiliicoccales archaeon
TTCAGGCTGTGACGGGGAATCGCCCCTGCCCGTCATACTGATTGCAGTAATTTTCAGATTGCTGCCCATCTGACCGGTCCTGAGCGAAATATACAGAACCGCCGCAACCATGGCCATTATCGGAGTGAGAGGCAGAATAATCAGATAGCCGCCAAGATCCATGAGGTGCCACAGCTGCATGCTCACTATCATCAGCGTAAGGTTGACGAACGCAGGTATCGCCAGCATGGTCACGACCATTCTTTTTCTGAATATCTGCGCTCTCAGCGCGGCAAAATCGACGGTGGTATCGATTCTCAGCGGCGACCTTGAGACAGCGTACGACAAGAGGAACAGCAATGCGGTGATGCCCACTCCCATGAAACCGGGCGCGAACACGCTGCCGACCGACTTTGTCGAATACTGGTCCGGCACGCCGCCGGCATTGAAATGGGTTGCAAAACGCGAGGGTATGTTCTGATAATCGACAATACCTGTTATGAAAATCGAGATCAGGATGAGGATTCCGGGTACGGCATACATCCATGGAAATGGATCGGTTTCGCCAGTGGTGAAATCGGCAGTTACCGATTGTACGGCCTCATCGCTCCATCCCTCGCTTTTCTTTGTCTTTTCAATCAAATAATGTTCTGGCAGGTAGATGGAAAATGTTATTGCAATCAGTATGACGGGCAATACGGAAAGCAATATCACGTATGAAGAAGGCAGGGCAACAGCCACGATCGACAGAACAACTGTCGAAACCAGCACAAGAAATGTGTATGTTCTTTTCGCACTCTTTACCACCCCGGAGTTTCCATGCGCTGCTGGAATTCTAACACCAAAGGCGATTGACTTTTCGGTCATTACAGGCACAAAGGCGACCGTAATGCCGACGATTGCCGTGAATAGCGCTTCAACGATGTTAAAAGTCGTGAAAACAGCCATGTTCAGAACACCCTGTCCTTTCCTGTGGAATACATGCTCAGTATGCCCTTTATTACGCGCATTATTTCCGATTCATCGAATCCCTTTGCGAGTGCCTCGTAAATTATGGCCTGTTCCTTCTTTTCAAACTCCTGAAGGCCACTGCCGGACCGGTTTCCTTTTGAGATTACATATTTCCTGTTGCGCGACAGTGAGATGATGCCTTCATCTCTCAACAGCTGATACGACCTGTTAACGGTGTGGAAATTCACGTCCAGGATTCCCGCCATCACTCTCGATGGCGGAAGGGTGTCGCCGGGATGCAGGCTGCCGACGGATAACTGCTGAATTATCTGATCGTAAATCTGTCTGTACACGGGTTCCTTTGAGTTGGGATTGACAGTTATGGTTACCATATGAGCGCTAAGTTCTATATGTTCTATAATATATGAACTTATTCACCGCTCCGGCTTGCGCATCTAACGCCATTGTGCTGACCGTAATGGCGTTGATGGCGCACTAAGCATTCGTAATGACGACGGGCCCGGCACAAACAGTCTCAGTGGCGCACACGCCGCATCATCTGTCCTTTGGCCCGCCACGCTGTGAAAGCCTGAAATGGAATGTCTTGATCAGGTTGTACAGGACACCGGGCATTTCTTCGTAATTGCTAATCTCGTACATCTTTCCTTTTCCCTGCTGCGCCATTCCGCTGCATATGTCTTCCCTGGCATCCAGTCCAGTTGTCATCAATACGTGCAACTTGGGGAACAGGGATGCGACACGCCTCGGATCATGCCCCATCGTGTAGTTGCCGTCGGTGATGATTATTCCTATTCTGTTTGCTGTCCTGGCCCTCTCCAGTTCTGTGATGCCGGCCTTCAGCCCTTCCTCAATATTCGTATACCCCATCGCATTCAGGTCGAGTAAATCGCCAATCAGCTTTTCGATATCCACGTCTCTGTCCATTTTTTTAATGATGTTCGCTCTGTTCTCAAAGAGTATTACAGAATACTCTATTCCTTTGAGTCTCTGCGCCAGAACGGCAATGGAACTGGTTGCCATTGCCAGCTTCTCACCGGTCATTGAGAGGCTTGCGTCTATTATCAGTACGCAGGCGAGGCGTTTCAGCTCCTTTTTTTCCATTACAATGTGGCCGGAATCTGTTGTGGAAGGGGAGGAGATGTTGTCCAGCGTGCTGGAGATGTCGATTTCGCCCTCAACGCCCGGAGTATAATCAATGAACTTCCTTACCATCGGCATTCTGGTAGGTCCGAGCTCTTCAAGTGTCCTGTCGATTATGGCCCTGATTGCTATTCTCTTTGCAGCCCTGACCAGTGATGGATCCTTTGCCCTGAGCCTGATCTTCTGGTAATTCTTGGCAATGGACCAGACTACTTCGTCACCTGACCCGGACGGTATGTCCACAATTCCGCGCAGTCTTTCCATTATCTCCAGGGCACTCTCGGGCTCAGAATCTAGCTCCCGATCGTTTTTTTTTCCCCGTCGGCTCCATCGGCAGCCGCGTCGGGGCTGCTTTCGCTGACCTGCTCAGGTTTCGAGACGGGGAATCTGCTCACTGCCTTCTCAATAATTTCATCAATCACTTCATAGATATTCTTCTTGGAGTCCTCGCGAAGTTCCATCCTTGTCGGCAGAGAGAGATAGGCTGCGTTTCTGAAATCCTCAATGTCTCTGCCCATAAACGCCATTATGGACGCCATGCTGGTGGCAGCCCTTATCGACGCTCCCCTCCTGACAAACGGATGGACCCTCGTTTCCCTTATTATTGCCGTTATTGTTTGTGTAGCCTGCTCATCATGGAGGCCGGTGCGGATTTCCACGATGCTCCTCTCTTCCTCCTCATCCTGGTAAGTCAGCGGAAGCAGCTCAAACCTGTCGGAAAGGGCTTCTGAGAGCGAACTCGTAGCTATGAACTCCCTTGGATTCTGTGTGGCGATGATGAGAAATCCCTCCTTGGCATACACGGTGCCGATTCTGGGTATCTCTATCTTGCCTTCATCCATTGCAGGGAGAAGCACATTCTGCACACCTTCGTTCAGCCTGTTGAGCTCATTGATGAATAGTATGCCTCCCCCGCTCATCGATTGTGTAAGCGGCCCGCTGATGAACGATTCCTCGCTGTAACCCTTCTGCATCACAATTGGCGGGTCAAACCAGCCTGTGAGCTTCTGCTCCGTGTAACGCTCATCCCCGTCTACACGGAATATTGGCCTTCCCAGATAGTCTGCGATTGCAGTTGCAAGGACTGTTTTGCCGACGCCGACAGGTCCCTCGATGAGAATGTGCTTCTCTGCATTCGCACAGATGAGTGCC
The DNA here is from genome assembly GCA_027365715.1 of Methanomassiliicoccales archaeon. Next base: position 3,244 of record DAHXLZ010000110.1, read on the forward strand.
CGTCGCAACTCCGATTCTCTCCCCACTATGGAGTGCTTTTCCTTTATTCGCCCGACTGCCCTGTCCAGAGATTCCCGGTTGAAGGTAAATTCGCGCAATTTATCTCCTCTGAAGGATTTTGCATGACTCAATGCTGTTTTCTGCAATTCACTCTATGCCATATTGTTAATTAAAGTGTCGCTAAAGTGAGGGTGCCGACAAGGTTTTCGCCGGCATGCCTGCGATCCGGTCATCATTCTTCGTGAACTGTCAGATGGCCTGCTATTGCGACCACAAGAAGGCCCAGACCGATAACCGGTATCAGAATCAGGATGCTTGTTATTCCCACACCCAGCTGACTGGAGAAGAGATCTGCCAGAAATACTGCGGCCGCGGCAAGAAGGCAGAGAAATGCGAGTCTGAATGCAACTGTTTTCGCGACAGCGTGTTCACCCGAATCCGTTACCGTCACGCGCTCCTGCACCACGTTCTCCATGGACAGAAAATTGTATGTTAAGAATGCCGGCACAATAAGAAGGACATCCAGCGTTTCTGTAAGGAGCGTCCCCTTTGCCGATGAGATGAAAATCAGAAACGTCACCGCATACAACGGCGAAACTCCCCTGTCCCACTTCATGGCAAGCAGAACGGGGAGCCCGAGGAGGGCGGCAGCAAAGAATAAGGAAATGTGTGCAGCCGCCAGGCTCATTACCGCTTCAGATGCGCCGACCATCAGCATTGTCAGGTATCTCATCCTCGCCGGCGGTACGGCCATCAGTGCATCCTCCTGACTGCTGCGTTTGCAGCTGATTCCACCGTGCTCTGAAAGTCTGCATTCTGGTCCCATATGAGTGTTCGGCACACTCTGGAAAGTCTTATTGCGTTGTTCTGCTGACGCAGCCTGAGGAGTTCACCTGCTATTTCAACCCCAGTACTGGCAGATGCCTTACCGAATATCAGCGGCACTATCGTCCAGACATCCCTGTAATTCAACGCGAGTGAAGCGATTGAATCCAGCGTTTCTTCATTGGCCAGCGGGGAGACGACAACGAACTGCGCATATGAGTGGCCGTATGCCGCAGCTGCCCTGTCGATTTGCACAGGCGATGGCCGGCTGGAGACTCCTAGCGATGTCAGGAGCTGCAGAATTCGCTGGAATTGCCTGAATCCGTAGTCAGGCTTTATCCTGTGCACCTTTTCTCCGACAACGATGATGCCGACCGCGTTTCTTTCCCGGACGGCGGAATATGCAATTGAAGATGCGGCAAAGGATGCCCGGCTGGTGAATTTGCCTGTAATTTCCTCATCCCTGTCTATCATCTTCCCGTCCAGAATTATCAACAGCGTGCCGCTCCGTTCGCTGATGAACTCATTCACCCAGAGATCGTCGAAACGCGCAGATGCCTTCCAGTTGACATGCCTGACTGCCTGTCCCTCGATGTACCTGACAACAGAATGAAATTCGAATCCGCTTCCAGCATATCTGGAAACTATGTTTCCCGGAAGCATTCTGTAGCTGAGCGGTCTGAACAGTCTTGTCCTTATCTTTCCCACACTCTGCAGAACCGTAAGCTCTCTTTCCACGCCGAATTCAACCGTTCTGACACTTATTCTGAACATGTCGGATACAAGGACCCGCGGGGGTGGAATGCGGAAGATGCCGCCTTCTGTGAGCCGAATAGTGATGTTTATGCTCCTTTTCCCCCTCAACCAGAATGAATGGCGTATTGCCGATACGTGGAATGCGTCGGGAAAATCCTGCACCAGTGTCGCGAACAGCAGTCTGCCGCTGTTTTTGAATGTGTATCGGATATTAACCTCATCCCCGATTAAGTGCTCGGTATTATCGCATTGCTGCTCTGCGCTTAAACGTGTTTCGGCATTTTCGATATCTCCTTCAATTATCATGAGCAGAATGACTGGCACAAACATGGCTGCCGGAACGGGATTATGCGTCAACACCGCGGAAAGCAGCAAGCCTGAGGAAAGCAGGACGGCAAGCGGAAACCCCGGACCGCTCAGTCAGTCCACCTTCGGAACGTTCACGTGTTCGAGCAGTTCTGAAACAATCTTCTCCGGTTTCACACCCCTGAGCCATGGATCGGGCTTGAGTATGAGCCTGTGCGCCAGCGCACTTACTGCAAATTCCTTTACGTCGTCGGGCGTGATAAAGTCCCTGCCTTTAATGCACGCCCCTGCCATGCTCAATCTCATGAGTGACAATGACCCCCTGGGAGAAGCACCAATCTCTACGGAAGGGTGGACCCTCGTTGCAGCGGCTATGTCAACAATGTAGTTCTCCATCTCCTCTGAAACATGAACTTCCTCTGTCTCCTTCTGAATGGCGAGAAGCGTCTTCCTGTCGATGATTGCAGAAACATCAAACTCCTCCCTTCCCCTCTTTCTCCTGTTGTGCAGTACAGCCGCTTCATCGCCCCTTCCGGGATATCCCACCGATATCTTCATCATGAACCTGTCCAGTTGAGCTTCAGGCAGCGGATATGTACCTTCATATTCTATGGGATTCTGGGTGGCCATGACAATGAACGGCTTCTCAAGCTGATATGTTTCACCTTCTATCGTGGCCTGTCTTTCCTGCATCGCTTCCAGGAGTGCAGACTGCGTTTTCGGCGGTGCCCTGTTTATTTCATCGGCCAGAAGGAGGTTTGTAAACACCGGCCCCTTTCTGAGCTCGAATTCGTTCTTCTTCCTGTTCAGTATGCTCGCACCTGTAACATCGGAGGGAAGAAGATCCGGTGTGAATTGAATCCTGCGGAATCCGCACCCAAGCACCGTGGAAAAACTCCTGGCAATCAGTGTCTTGGCCAGTCCGGGAAAATCCTCGATCAGGATATGCCCGTCTGCAAAAATGGCCGAAAGCATCTTCACCATCGTGCCGCTCTTGCCTACAACGATACTGTTCATTTCCGACATTATACGACTCGCATTTTCCATCACTATTGCCGCATTCAGTTAAATCACCTTCAGTACTGCTCAAGAGATTCAAAAATTCTGTCTACCTGCTCCGCAAATTCCGCGCCTGTAAGCTGTTTTACATCATCTGTGTCGCCCGTAAATTTGCGCTCGTACAGGTCTGCAAGCGCCACATGTCCGAAGAATTCCGCTGTTCCTTTTTCAGCGACCGCTTCCACGAGCCGCCTCGAACTGATTCCGCTTCTGGAAGTGGCTCTCTCTACCAGGACCGATCTGAGCTCCTCGAATATCACCTGCTGACTGTATCTCTTCCCCCTGAGTGCAAATTCCCCAATTCTCGATTTTCGTTCGAATTCACCGCGACTGGCCGTTCTGGCGTGGCTGCTGTTCTTTCCGCCTGATGGTTCAGTCCGCCCGAGCGACCACCGAATGAGAAGATATTCCATTGCAGCAACGGCAATAACAGCCACAGGCAGCAGGTATACCGGTGGAACACGTGCGAATGTTGCAGCAATGTACAGGGCAACGATTGCCAGCGGCAGGGTGGCTAGCGTCCACATCATTCTGTGCATTGCGCTTTCTGACCAATTTTCCTGTTCACTCAATGTGCTGTACCTCCACCCTGTCCATCCTCGTTCAGCTGCCCCCTTATCTTTTCCAGCAGCGCCATCGCGCTAATTCTTTCCTTCTCCCCCATTTCATGCCTGCTGTATCTTGCTTCCTCGAATAACGATGTGAGCACTGAAACAGTTGTCCGCTCAAGATTGAATCGGCCGGTTACACCGTTCTCGAACTCCCGTGCCGTCCACCACTTTTTGTTCTCCGCCCCTCTCTCCGATAGGAATGTGCACATGTTTCTGTAAGTTTCGAGTATGGCCGCCCTCGGATCCGCGCTCTCCCTTATCTCCACTATGTCTCTTTCTATGCTTTCGGCAAGCGCTGCTGTCAGTGCTGTCAGATCTGAACTTTCGTCACGAACCCGGTACGAGCGGATTGCGAGGAAAGCGGATACTGCGCCCATTATCAGGATAAGTGGAATTATGACCGAGAGGATGAATCCCCCTGCTGCAGCAAACAATGAGCTGCCGCCGGTCAGTCCCTGAAGCGGTGCGGTGGAGTTGCTGATCACGGGTGGTGCAGTTGTGTTCAGCGAACCCGCCGGCCCGTGCCTGGAATTCAACAGGAAGTACAGACCAACCAGCGAAAACAGAAAGGCCAGCGAGAGCAAGGTGTTGAGCAGAGATGAATTCTTCCTCTCTCCAATTTCCAGCAGCCCCTTTGTCGACGTTCTGCTGTGTATGAAGAAGAGTATCACCTGCATAACGAAAATGGCAAGGAAGAAAGCGATAACCAGAAATGCCAGCGCATAGCCGGCGGCAGCGCCAATTTGCAGCGGCCTGCCGAGATCTGACAGAAAATGTGTCTGGCCGGAAACCGAAGTAATTACCACGGCAGACAGGATCAGTGCAACGAAGATGAGCAGGAACCCCGACAGCCTCTTTGTCAGAATATTGCCTCCTGTGCTCTTCATATGGTGCCCAGCCTCTGGCAGTAATGGACATGCCGTAATACAAAGTTATGCTGAACCGGTTCGCAGGCGCATTCCAGGGCCTCAGGTCCGCGGCTGTCTGAGTAACGAACGATATATAACAATTCAGCAGGTATCTGTTGCCGTGGACATAATAGTCATTGGCGGAGGATGTTACGGCACATTTCAGACCAGGCGGCTTCTGAAGGCCATCGACGCAGGCAGGATTGGCGCCGATGCAAGAATCGTCATCATCGACAGGAACGGGTCGCCTCCCGCAAAGGCCGAATTCAGCGGTGACTCCAGGGTCGTGTTTGCAAAATCCGACTGGTCTTCATTCCTGACATCTTACTTTCTGGAATATGCGGGCAATGACGATCAGCTGATACCGGCTCATATCGCACCTCATCTGCTGTTCGAGGTGTGTTCAAACTATCTCAGAATGAAGGGAGGTTTTTCGGTCGAATTCATTCCTGTCAATGCTGTTTTCGATCTTCCGTTTGAGAAGAGTTCCGGCACGACAAAGTACATAAGCGCGGCTGCCTGGCTGTGCCCGTTCTCCTGTATAGAGCCTTCGATATGTCCTGCAATTAAGGGTGAAAGGACATGGGATCTGAGCACACTGGTGCCGGAGAAAATCGGAACGGCTGCTGATGCGACGCTGGTATTCAAGACGACGCATTTTGCATGGGGGGTCAGCAGCATTCCTTCAGACAGCATATATGAATCATGCAAATCGCTTCTTTTCAGGGCAACAGGGTCCGGAGATGAGGGGCTGACGGCTGCCGTGGCCACTACCAGCAACTGCCATGGTGCCGTGGGTGTTATGCGGATACGGCATCGTCATGTGCCGGGTAATCCCGTGCCGGACGAAAATTCAGTCGTCACAGATGTGGCATGAGTTCACATCCAGACCGTGATCCATTGCGCCGTGAATATTGCACATGAGCCTGTTCTTGCGTATGAACTCCGTCAGGTCGAACAGTCCTCTCACAATGGACATCCCGTCCCGCCTCTCATCTATGTTCAGTGCAAGCTCGGAAATTCCACTTTTTATTGCAGGATCGTCAAGAAACAGCGCTTCCTTTCCCCTGCTGCCTGTTATGTAGTTGCTTACGGCTGCCTGTGTCACGCCGAGGAGAGATGCTACCTGCATCTGGCTCATGTGTCCGTTGCTGACGAGTTCGCGTGCAAGCATGGATCTCAAAGCCGGAATAACGGCAATTGCCTCTAGTTCGGAAGGTAAGTGCATCACTACAGTCAGGCCCGAAAAGCTCTATTAACCTTTCTAGATACGAACGGCATCTGAAAGTTTCATCCTCAGGTCATTTTCCCCAGAACGGGTCAGTTTTCCTCTTTATCCTGAGAAACTCCTCAAGAACCTGGCTCTCGTCAAAATTTATGTCCTGAGGCATGAGTTTGGTGATGTCCGATTCCGGTATATCTGAATAGAGCACGTCTCCCTCTGAAATCTGTCTTCCGACGGTCGGACCATCTATCGCCATGGCAACCTCGTCGCCGGCGATCGCCATTGTCTTTGCCTTTTCCCCGGCCCGTATGCTTTTGAGTTTTCCGGCCTCTCTGCCGTCGCTCCTGATAAGTCTCGTTCCCTGCATTATCCTGCCTGACAGAACCCTTACTCCGACAATGGCGGGTTTACTGAGCCTGAAGACGTGGTTTGGCATCAGCAGCATCTTGCCCGGAAACACAACATCCTTCCTCTTCTTCTCAAGATCATCGTCGGTTCTCTGCTGCTTCCATTTGGCGAAATTGTCAAGCAGTGTGTAAATCACATCGCCGCTTATCAGTTTGACATCGGTTGTCGTGAGCGTCTCCGCAGCATCGGGAAGCACAGGTACATTGAATGCCAGGATTGCTCTTTCCAGTATACTCGGCTTTGATTCCCTGTCCATAACGTCCCGCCTGCTTACGGGGCCCACAGTTCCCTGCTCAATCTGTATTCCTCTGTCTTTTGCCTCAAGCAGCAATGCTTCGAGTGAACCGAGTGCGTCTGTTTTCACCAGTATGCCGGTCTCATCGAAGCTCACATTAACTTCACGCTCTCTGCTTATTTTTTGCTTCGACTTCAGACGGGTCTTTCAGGTATGCATAGATTGGCGAGCCGGCGGCAATGCCTTCCGTATTTTGAAGAAGAAGCTTCACTCCGGCAGCTGCTGACACACTGCCAAACGGCTTGAACCGCTCCTTTGGATCTTTGGTTTCACGCAGGGGCCTTGCCTTGAATATCCCTCTGATCTTTGTTGTCATGTAGCCACCGTGTGTGCCTATGGCAACGGTGTCCCCTAAACTGAGTGTGCCGGCGAAAATTATTGTGTCAGCAGTCACACCGAATCCTTTTTCCTCCTTTACTTCTATTATCGTTCCTTCGGCAGGTCCGTCTTCTGTGTCGAGTCTCTGTTCAAGATAACGCTGCGCGAGTCCGGTAAGCACAAGCAGCAGATCGGGTATGCCGTCCTTTGTTTTTGCGCTCAGCGGCACAATGGCAATACTCCTGGTGAAATCTTTGATTCTGTCATATCTGTCAGAGGAGAAGCCAAGCTCACTGAGATCGCCGATGATTTTGTAGATGGCCTCATCAAGCTTCTGGACCACCTCCTCACGCTGCTCATTCATCAGAAGGACAAATGGTTCGAAACCCCTGCCTATCCACCCCTCGATGAGATC
>DAHXLZ010000114.1 GCA_027365715.1 Methanomassiliicoccales archaeon
GATTGGCTATGTGACAAACGGAATTGAAGTGCCCAGATGGGCAGGGAAGGGCGCCGGAAGCATTGAGGTCGCGGATTTCAGGGAATTCAAGGAGAAGAACAGGAAAATTCTGCTGAAGAGCACAGGCATCAGGAAGGATGGAAAGGAGTGTTGTATATGCCTCCTGCATGTCAATGCAATCGATATCCTTCTCATACCGTTCGAGGTAGTCCAGAGCACCCTCGGCGAGCAGAACATATCTGTTGAATGAAAGGTCAGTATCGGTGTGCTCATAGAGATGCTCATTAAGCCTCCCTGCCCAGACAGGTGACATAGTGTCTATGAATACGGCTTTAGCACTCCCTTTTCTGAAAATCCTGTACGTGGTCACAACATCCCTGCCGCCTATGGAAACCTTTCCGCTCTTCTCTGTCAATTCATCTATGAAGCTGTCAGGGTATGGGCTGTCTACCGGCACCGCCATTCCGTCGCTGAATTCATAGTTGACGTAACCCCGCCTGTAGAACAATGTTATTACGATGTAATCAATGCCGAGTCTAGCCGCTGCGTAGAACTTATCCCCTTCCAGAACTCCTAGTCCGCCGGCAAAAGACGAACCTTCGTCAAGGGAGAGTTCGGGTGTTATGCTGACTTTCATAGTCACACATCATAAATTGCATGATATTAATCTGTCGAACGCGCGGAAGGTATGGAAATATGAGAAACATTATGGAGTTTCTCAAACTGAGAATATATGAAATGTACGGAACGGTGTATTTCGGTTGAACGATATCAGGCTGCAGTCGTGGAAACTGTTTGCTGCGAAGTCGATCAGAGGTTTCGGTATAGGATTGATAGTTGTCTCTTTCCCGACGTATCTTGGCTACATCGGCATAGGACCCCTGGAGATAGGTGTCACATTCAGCATTGTGATGGCTGGAACCACATTCCTTCTCTTCCTCATATCTTACAGGATCAGGCGGCTGGGAAGGAGGACATCACTCTTCCTTTTCACCGCGATTGTGTCCGTAGCAGCCGCCGGTGTCGCCTTCAGCAACACCTTCGTTGTCCTTCTTCCATTTGCATTCTTTGCAAACTTCAGCCTCGGCGGCAGCGACGCAAGCGTCTTTCTTCCGCTCGAGCAGTCCCTGCTGCCTGATTATGTATCCGTCAGGGAAAGGAACAGGACTTTTGCTGTTTACAACACCTCCGGGTATCTTGCAGTTGCTTTCGGTGTACTGTCCTCTTCAATACTGTACGCCCTCTTTGGAGGAGGTCTGCCAGGATACAGGGGCATTCTATTTGTCTACATGGCATGCCTTATCATGAATGCAGTAATCTACGCAACAATACCCGGCATAGGAAGGAAGCAGGAAGCCAGGCGTCTGCTTGATTACAAGTCATTGAGTTCGAGAAGCAGATCAATAATAAGGGAACTGGCACTCCTCTTTGCCATAGATGCATTTGCCGGTGGACTCGTTCTGCAGAGCGTCATCGCATACTGGTTCCACCTCAGGTTCAACACTTCGCTCGGCACTCTTTCGTACGTTTTCGCAGCAGTCAACTTCATAATTGCACTTTCGCTGCTGCTGACGCCGTGGATAGCGGGCAGGATAGGTGTCGTAAGGACGATGGTCTTTACGCATCTTCCGTCCAACATACTGCTGCTGCTCATTGCATTTGCACCGACATTCACTATCGCTGTAGTGATACTTCTTCTGAGGCAGTCGATATCCCAGATGGATGTTCCCACCAGGCAGTCGTATGTGATGGCCGTCACCTCCGACAGGGAAAGGCCACAGGCTGCTGCAATTACCAGCCTGGGCAGGAGTGTAGCGACTTCATCAAGTCCGTGGATATCGGGCGTCATGCTCCAGTTTGCCGCACTCGGAATGCCTTTCATACTTGGCGGTGTTTTGAAATCATTCTACGATCTGGTGCTGCTGTGGAGGTTCGACAAGGTCAAGCCTCCAGAAGAAATTGTCGACGGGTGAAAGTGGGTGTGGCGTTTCAATTCCAGTCCTATTCGTTAGTATCTCACATCTCCCGTGAAAACCTTCCGATCCCCCGTGATTTATTCTTCCTGTTCACCTTCGATTGAGTCAATGCCTGCTTCCTCCTTCAATTCATCGATCATTCTGCTTTGCGTTTGGTGCCTTTTTCGACTTTCGCAACCGGCACAACGACTACAACGAATGTTACAACAATTACAACAATGGGCCCAACAACTACCATGCTGCCTTTCGCTGCTTTCGACCTGTTCGCAAAGGCATTTGCAGTTGTTTTCCTTATCGGTTTGCTGTGGATACTGCTCTATTACTTCCCGGTATACAAGAAGCTTGCAGAGGAAAAAGTTGAGGAAACTGAAACAGCGTCGCTTGTTCTCGGTATCGTTCAGCCGCTCTTTGGTGGCACCGTATCCGGAATCCTTCCATATCGTTGCATATATGAAGATAAAGGATGCAATCAGAAACAGGAGTCAGGCCAGAGCGGCATCACCGCAGAATCCGATGCCGTGATAAAATCATTAAACCCTGTCCTGAATTTCAACATAATGCGCAACTGACTCGCGCCGCCACAGGAAAAGAGGCAGGAAGGATTTCCAGCGAAATCCTGCACACTGGCAGACTGAGGATTTAGATGGCATTTGAGAGCGTTATGTAAGATACATAAGTGTGAATGCCATACCGATTTGCATGACATGCAAGATGCAGTGTCTGAATGGTTCATGTGGTTTCAGGTGGGAGATGAACTTACCGGAAACCAGTTGCCCCAGATGCGGATGGGCTGCAAGCTACAGCTTCATCCGGAATTAGTCGACTTGCGTACACAATGGTGCATAAGACTGGAATTTGAAATCATATCAGATGCTGTCACCGGACTGTGATTTCCCAGTTTCCGACTTATGACAGCGGGCTGGAAGATCCCTCAACTCGCTGTTGATATCAAATTGAGTCATCATGATTTAGTGCACCCGAAACCATAGTGGAGGCCACTTCCATCCTCTCTACAAGCGCTTCAGGTTGCAACACACGTTGCATGCTCGAAAGCCTCCGAATTTATTCGGAGGAAAAGGTCGCGCACGGTCTCCGGGAATTTACAGCAGATCAGCTGCATAGCCAACCAGTATTTCGCAGGAGTCAGACCCTTGTGGAAATCCCCATCGCTATAATTGCAAGAATTGCACCAAGCCAGTAGACTGTAAAGTATGATATGCTGAAGATCGGTGAAGAAAAACCCGAGCCTGCATATGCAACGGCCATGGTCACAAACAGTCCGGCAACAGCCATTCCTCCTCCCAAGCCAATCAGGATTCTGCCCGAAATCCTGTGTTTTATCAGGAACATGAATCCGCCGAATATTACAAGCAGTCCCCCAAGTCCAACGAGATATGCCAGTACTGAAATCACCACTTTCATTCCAGCAATTTCATCTGGCGACAGGTTCGCACTGTAGTGCTTCAGAAAGTATGTCAATATTGTGCCCATAAATGAGATTGCCACCACTCCGCTTATCACTAGTATCAAACCGGCAATTATTCCAACTGTTCCAGCCAACAGGCCTCTACCATTGGCAATCCTATCTAAATTTGGCAAGACGGTTCATTCACTCCTTGTATCTATTCACATGCCGTGTATCTAAACTATCGCAACCAGATTAATTGAGCTGCCGCATCATGGCGCCGTTCTTCCGGGATGGTTAACAGCATTCCACACTTTTTCCGGATTCAACGGCATATCTATGTGCTCCACACCCAGATGCTGAATCGCGTCGATGACTGCGTTGACCACTGCTGGAGTGGAGGCGATTGTTCCTGCCTCCCCTACGCCCTTGACGCCGATGGGATTGGAAGGCGAAGGCGTGCATGTGGAGAAAGTCTCTAAGAAGGGCATTTCCATTGCGCCTAAAATCGAATAGTCGCCCAAAGCGCCGGTCATGAGATTGCCCCTTTCGTCATATAACGTCTCTTCCAGCAATGCCTGCCCTATGCCCTGAGCTATTCCTCCATGTATCTGCCCTTCCACAATCATCGGATTTATCTGGTTTCCGCAATCGTCCACTGCGACGTAACGTCTGATCCTGACTTCCCCCGTCTCCCTGTCCACTTCCGCGATACATATATGAGTACCGAACGGGAAGGTGAAGTTTGGCGGATCGAAGACCGTGGTGCTCTCCAGACCCGGTTCCATACCAACAGGTAGTTCGAGCCCGCCCGCAGCATAACTTGCGAGAGCCACATCTGCAATGTTCTTGGATCGTTCAGGCATTCCTTTCACCTGAAAGACACCTGACTCGAACTGGACATTTTCTTCCCTTGCATCAAGCAGGAAAGCAGCTATCTTCTGTCCCTTATCCTTTATCCTCCGGCATGCAATGGCAATTGCACTTCCTGCTACAGCCGTAGTCCTGCTGCCATAAGATCCCATACCGAATGGTATCCTGTCAGTATCTCCGTGTATTACTTCCACATCTCCGATTTTGGTTCCGAGTTCACTTGCGGCGATTTGGGCAAAAGTTGTCTCCTCCCCCTGACCGTGCGGATGTCCGCCCGTAAACACACTCACCTTTCCGCTGGGATGTACGCGGACAGTTGTGCTGTCCCAGAGCCCGAGGCCAAATCCTGTTGATCTCACAACGCTTGACGGTCCCAGGCCGCACATTTCAACGTAGCTGGATATGCCTATGCCTACAAGCTTCCCTTCTTCTCTCAGCTTTGCCTGGGTCTTCCTGAAGTCGCTGTATCCTATGGCTTCCTTTGCCTTTTCAAGTGCTGCCGCATAGTTTCCGCTATCGTAAATCAGGCCGGTAGCGGCGGCGTAGGGAAAAGCATCAGGGGGTATGAAATTTTTCTGCCTCACCTGAGCAGGATCCATTTTCAATTCGCGGGAAAGCATATCTATTGCCCTCTCGAGAATGTATGTGGCTTCGGGTCTGCCTGCTCCTCTGTAAGCGTCAACTGCTGTTGTGTTTGTAAGCACTCCATACACCTCGCAACT
>DAHXLZ010000181.1 GCA_027365715.1 Methanomassiliicoccales archaeon
CCGTCAACGGTGTCTACTGGATACAGAACGTCGCGCTGCTCAACGGAACGACGCTGACATTCATAGACAACATCTGGAATTTTTCAGCATCAGGTGCGACGGTTGGAAGCAATACCATATACAGCGGAAACGGTTCGGCACTGTCTGGTTTCTACTACTACGTCGGACCTACGATACAGATAACATACCCGCTCACCCTGAGCTTCTACAATAACGCACTCGTGTACCGGAATCATCCGACGGTCTTCTTCAATTACAGTTATTCGATGTCCGGCAGGGCGGCCACCGCAGGCTCTTATGACACGGTGATGTTCAATTCCACGGTGTCGCCGGCTGTTCCTGCATTCGAAGTTAACGGAAGCGCAAAAACGCCCGCGGGTCTGATGTACGATTCGGAATTGATATTCGGCGGACCGGGCGGCGGAAGCAACGCCATGATCCAGAATATGAGCGGGCAGTCGACGATACAGTACATGGCCTCCGGCGCATACAGGAACATAAAGTCTGCCTATTCGTACGGCTCGGACACCGGAGAGACGTCGCAGGGCCTGTCCGCATGGTGGATCGGGCATACGGAATACCTGAGCCAGGGACCGTCCAACCTCTCCGGCCTATGGAACACGCCATCGTCAGAACCGTCTGGCTACATACATCTTAGCGCACATCTCACTCCATCATGGGCTTTTGCGTTTGCAGGAGACGGGCAGTCGTCATACGCGCCTGTCACTCCATCGGGTTATCTCAATTTCACAGTTTCGCCCGGAACGTATAAGGTGATTCTCATGGCTGACGGTTATGCGCAGTACACCTACCCTTTCAGCGCCAACACAAGCGCTACCATCTCGATGTCCTCGTCGCCGGGGCTGCTCTATGCGCCGATATACATACGCGGCAACGCACAGGCGGGAGCAATTACGTCATACCTTTCCTCGGCAGGCAGGATTTCCCATCTTACCGTACAGCTCAATTCCTCTTTCATGATCATAAACAATTTCGGCTATCCTTCATTCGTGCTCTTTGACGCAGACGGCGTCACGAACAGCCTGCTGGTGCAGAACCTGAACGAATCTAATCACTTTGTCTTCCAGTCCGGAGCCAAGTTGAGCAGTGAAAACTACAATCAGAAGTACGATTTCTTTTTCTGCAGCCATTCCATACTCCGGAACGTGTCCATTTCCGGCGGAATGCAGATGGCAAACATCGCTGCGTCAAATGGCGTGACCGTGGAGAATATTTCGGGAAGCAACACCCTGCTTTCGCTGATAGGCTCATCACGAAATGTTTCGGTGAGCAATGTGGTCACGACCGGGGGATATGGCGTCGCGGCCCTGTGGTCTTCATCAATAACGGTGACTGGCGTCAAAGTGACTATAGCTCACGGCGCCCGGAACTCAGCCGGTGCACTGTTCCTGTACGACAACCACTCCTCTGTGTCCGGTTTAACAGTTACCGGTAACGGCACATCATACATGGGCCAGACGATTGGAGTCATTTCAGCCGTGTCAAATTACTCGAGTGCCGACAACATGAGCGTCGCCAACGGCTCTTTCGGGTACCTCGGTTATTTCTCGTTCTACAGCAGCGTTCGTGGCCTCACAGTTAATAACAGCTCCGCAGGGTTTTACGGACTGTTCTGCAACTCATCCGATGTGTCTGGCATTACAGCCGGCAACCATTCGATTGCTGCCATTCAGCTTGGCTCATACGCGAATGCAACGAACGTGAAGGCGGAAGACAACTCGGCAGGAGTGATTCTTTTCGGAAACCAGGAACACATCCGGAATGTGTTTGCCGTCAACAACAGCACTGCTGCGGGTCTGTTCGGCAACTTCAGCACGGTCTCCAGCATCAACGGTATATTCGCGGGGAACGGCTTCGTGCCTGCTGCCGCGAATACAAACTCATCTCCATTCACAGTAGTAGCTGGCGGCAATGACACAGTCTCCTGGCTCAATGAGACGGGATATTACACAGGTGCCGTGCTCATGCTTGACCATTCCACGCTGCAGAATTATGCCGCCTTCAATTCCCAGATAGGGCTGGTCGTCGGCGGACCAGGACACAACCTTGTCTCACAATCGAATGTTTCTGATGACGGAGTCGGTGCGTATGCGACAGCCTCCAACTCCACATACAACTTCATTTCGGCCTACAATGACGGCATTGGTTTCACTGTGCAGTGCAACGACAGCAGCTTCGCACTGAACACAATAACCAATGACAGCGGTTACGGCGTCAACATCTCATACGGAACAGGAAACCATGTGTACGACAATTCGTTCATTGACAACAACGGCTCCACAGGTACATACAATTCATCCCGCATTCAGGCATATTCGGTTGCGGGAAACTTCTTCAATGTTGGGCTGATAGGAAACTACTGGGCGGACTGGCATCTCGCCTACGCGAACGGAACGCTGGAACCATATCTCGTTTCCAACGGAGTATATGATTATCACCCGCTCGGAAGCGTGGTCGTCACAACATTTCAGGTTACCTTCACAGAAACCGGTTTGCCTGCACGCACGCTGTGGTTCGTGAATCTGACCAACGGGCAGAAATACAACTCAACCTCCACAGGCATCTCTTTCACGGAGATCAACGGCGTTTACGGATACACTGTTTCGTCGTCCAACAAGGAATGGTCGCCGTTGCCCGCATCC
>DAHXLZ010000187.1 GCA_027365715.1 Methanomassiliicoccales archaeon
CGAGCGACTGTTTTGCCATTCCCGCTCCCATTGTGACACGCGGTGAAGCATTGTGCTCAGGATATGGAACGAGTCCTGCACAGACGCCGAGTATGACCATCGGGTCAACCTCAAGGTGTGTGTGGTCCGGACTGATGCTGGAAACTGTTTCAAAGGTCTTGCTGCAGAACCTGCATTCGAGTCTTGTCTGCTCCTCCTGCTGACCCATATTCACCCACGTCACATCACCGCTTGAGATGAATGACGAGCAGTTAGGGCACCTGGCCGGCACACTGTACGGTTCTACGCAGATGAAACTGTCATCCTCTTCCTCCGCATCTATCCACTCGATGAGACCTCCGCGGACCAGTTCTCCCCAGCCCCTCTTCCTTTCACCAACTTCCCGCAGCAGCTGCTGGCTTATTGCAGTAGTACCGTTCCTCAGAACAATGAGCGGTCTCCTCAGCCTTCCCTCATCGCAATTGACGTACACATCTTTTGTAATTCTGTCGAAATGAACATTGAGCTCATGGGAATGCTGCCCGTGTATCTTGCCAGACCTTCTTCTCTCCCTGATTTCCTTTACAAGCTTCTCCCCTTCCTTGACAACTCCAATCAGGTCGCCGTTAACATAGACCCTTGTCTGCTGCATCATCTCTGAGAACTTTGCCTCCCTGACACCAAGGTCCCTCAGCTGTGTGATTACTTCGATCTCCGGAATGCCCTCTGACACATCGACGATCAGGGCTGCGTTCTTGACCAGGCCGCAGTTCTGGCCCTCTGGTGTCTCGTTTGGACAGAGCCGCCCCCACTGCGTCGGGTGAAGATCCCTGGCTTCGAAGTGCGGCTGGCTTCTGGTAAGAGGGCTCGTGACTCTCCTCAGATGGCTGGCAGTGCTCATGTTGGAAGTCCTGTCAAGCAGCTGGCTGACGCCGGCCCTTCCGCCCACCCAGTTTCCCGTGGCAAGCGCATGAAGCAGTCTGTGCGTAAGCAGATCGGGCCTTATCGCGCTCTGAATCTTTATCTCCTTCTTTCTGGAGACGCTTCTCTCAAGCTGGTATTTCAGATCCTTTATCAGATTTGTGAATGCAACCCTGAAAAGATCCTCCATAAGATCTCCAGCAAGCTTGAGTCTTTTGTTTGCGTAATGATCCTTGTCGTCCTCTCTCCTTATTCCAAGTGAAAGTTCAAGCACATTCCTCGCGACTCTGCCGATGAAGACCGCCTTCTTCATCCTGTCTTCCGATGTGTCACCGAGATGCGGAAGCAGAGACCTGTCGATTATTGATTCAATTTTCTTTACCCTGAATTCCTTCGCCTGCCCTGTTGCGAATTTCTTCTCCAGGTAACCCAGAGCATCATCTTTTGTGTATATTCCGTTTGGAGGGTAGTTCTTCTTGTCCTGCGCATCCTCGATGTTTGCATAGAGGATTTCCTCCATGCGCGGATCGCTCACGACAGACTCGAAAATTTCATTATCGTTTTCCATTCCCAGGGCTTTCATGAGTATTATCAGCGGTATCTGGCCGGAGGCTGCCGGCACCGTTACCATCAGTATGCCGTCTTTCTTCTTTTCCACGACGGTGAGTGCCCTGTATCCTTCCTTCTGGGAGAACACCTTTGCAACCTGAATTTTTGTACCGTATCTTTCATTGTACTCCACGAGTATCCTGTTTGGCGCAAGATCTTCGAGTGTGATCAGTACTCTCTCAGTCCCGCCGACTATGAAATAGCCGCCGGGGTCCATCGGGTCCTCTCCCTCCTTCTGCAATCTTGCAATGTGCTCCTGTTCCGTCAGATCGCGCTCGCTGCCCTCCTCCAGTATGTTATCCTTTGTCAGGTTGCACGAACTGCTCTTTACCATGATTGGAAGGTCGCCAATGTGAACGTCCTCTGATTCTCTCTCAATACCATCCTCCACAACGGTGAATGTGAGCGTTATCGGAGCCTGGTAGTTGACATTTCTGAGGCGTGCCTCCATCGGCTTCAGCTCGTGGCTGGCGCCGTTCGCCTCACGCACCACGGGCTTGCCCACTTTGATTGTAGGTTTTGCCACAGGATCGATGAGGCCGGTCTTTTCATCCCTCCTTCTGCCGATGCGGATTTCAATGATCTTGCCATCCGTCTTCTCAGGGTCGAGCCGGATGACTCCTCTTTCTGTGTCCTCAGGGCTCACTCTCGCGTTGTCAACGATGCGCTGCATTCTGCTGTTTGCGTTTCTGACGCTGCTCAAAAAATCGTTGAACGACGCGATGTGGTGGTTTACAATACTCCTTTCTCTGAAATAAGATACTACAAGCTCTTTCAATCAAAACACACTCCCATGAATTGAGTTTGAAACATCCGGCTTATCTCGTAATCAGTCTGTAGGCGACGAACTGTTCCGCCGTCTTGCTCTTCCTCTTGATCTCGACTATCTTTCCTTCACCGATACTGTCCTTTCCGGCGGCTGTTGCCTCCAGTACCCTGATGGCAGGATCGCCGAGTTTTATTTTCGGCAGCTGCTCTCTTGTGATGCCGAGTCTCTTCAAAGTTTTCTCAGCTTCTGTATCGCCAAGCAGACGGTGTTCGGGAACCATCTCATGATTTAGAATATTAAAAGCGGGCATCTCGCATCTCGTCCGTATACTAGTGCTAAATGAAATCTATATATATAGTATTCGGTATTCACCTTACCTCTTATTCCGCTGCAAAATAAATCCTCGAATCGGGCGAATAGAGTCTCACCGCCTCGAGCATATTCATCGTCCCCGACACGTTCACATCAAAGGTGTACTTCGGATTGCTGAACGAATAGCCAACGGAGCTTTGCGCGGCGAGATGGTATATCTCATCGAATTCATTGCCTGCAATCAGCGGCATGATGAAGCTCGGATCTGTCACATTGCCCCTGTATATCCTTACCTGCGCCATCCTGTCGCCGAGTATCTCGTACATGCTGCCGAACGTGGACTGGCTGTTCATCCGCGCAATGCCGTATACCTCGTATCCTTTGTCCAGGAGGAACTTTGAGAGGAATACGCCGTCCTGCCCCGTGATGCCCGTTATGAGTGCTTTGGTCATGCTCTGGATTATCCTGTCTGCCTGATTTAATTTCTTCGATGCACTCGACTTTGCTCCTGAGAAGTCCAAATGGGCGGAATTTGGATATTTTTGGGAGCAAGACCCCTCAATGCGGCTTTGCTCCCAAATCCGGTCGTCCCTGATATTTCAGGGGTAAAGTATACAGATTCCAATGCATGCTTCCTTTCATTGAAGTCAAGATTGCGTTGACTGCGGTGCTGTTATTAACGTAATGAATCCGGTGCTGGCTGGGGGAGGGACTGAGTGCAGAATAAACTATCAACATTGCTGAATATGAAGCGGCTAAGATAACACCGATAACCACAATAACGATGAAAATGACTTTTTGCCACGTTTTCATTTTATGCCAGAATTTTACCATGGGTAAATATCATCTCTTTGAATTTTGTTACTTGTTTATTGTGGAAGCCTTCGACTTCTCCGTTTGAAAGTTCAGCCTGGCGTGATGGTAAACAGCGGCACTGGCATGTTGACGTCATAGGTGTTGCCGCCCACATTCATTGAGCCCTGATTTGCAGCCTGATAGTAGTTTATCGTTGTAGCGCTGCCGCCTCCGGAATATATTATGTTGTTGAAGCTTGTCTGCTGCAGCGTCTGGGAGAGTGTGACACTGTAGCTGATGCTGCTGACAGCATCCATTATTGACAGAGTCAGTGAAGCTGCAGAAAGAGCGAGGCTGGCGGCTGCAACCGCAGCAGCACCGCTTGCCGCTCCCGGAATTGCGCCTGCGAGTGCAATCAGTGCCAGCTGGATGCCAATGGCGGCCACTATCATGGAAGCGGCCTTTACAGCCCCTTGTTCGGCGCTTGCGGCATTTGTGTATCCCGTAGCATACGAGTAGTATGCGGCATTGTCGTAGTTGGCTCCAGCGGGCAGGTAAATGCTGCCATCAGATGTGTATCCCATGGACTCAAGTCCCTGAGCATAATAAGAGGCTGCGGTGGCGTTATTTGGTGCGAAGAAGTCGGCATCAATCTGCTGGTAGTTCTGTCCGGAAACATACTGGACATCGGCTATGGTCACCGAAGTCATCTTTGGTCCGTATGTCCAGTGGCAGTCGTACTGCGTGCCTGTCGCAGCGACGTACCTGGTGGTGACTATGTGCGTCACCGCATTGGGCACATACAGCATGCTGACGTTGTGTCCGCCGGTGGGCTCCACAAACGAGCTTGCCTGGTACACCTGGAAGTTGCCCGACCAGGAACCTGTTGTGGACATAACAGTTGTGTCTGTAGCCGTATTCACAGTGGCGCTGTTGAAAGAGAAGTTCTGCGTTCCGCTGAAACTTGATATTGCATAGCTGATTGCCGAATTGGAACTCTGCGGCAGTATTGCCGACTCAACAGGGAGCGGTCCGGTTTCGGTATTGGAGTACAGCACTTCCGTGTATGATTGGCAGGGAGGGGGAGGCGGGAGCCTGTGAGGATTGGGAGAAAGCACAGATGAACTGGCGTTGGAGGAAAGGTTCATCACAACAGTCGGGTGCTGCATGTCGAAGTATATGGATGTGTTTAATACGAAATGAGATCTTATGACTGGAAGTTCCTGTTCCCTTTTTGCCTGTTTCCGCCACAGATTTTCCTCCTTTATTTGATATCATTCAGCCTATATATATTGGGAATTGCAATAATTCAATTCAC
>DAHXLZ010000190.1 GCA_027365715.1 Methanomassiliicoccales archaeon
TTCAGGAGCCGGATTCGCGTAAAAATTACCCGAGCCCATTGCGGCCTTTCCCCCGCCCGTCTCGATGAAACAGTATCCTCCTCCGGAGAATCCGGTTTCCTCCCCGGCACCAAGCCTTGACGCTATGTTTGCGGCGACAACCGCGCCCTCCTGCAGGGCGAACACGCCGGCCATGGGCAGGAAGACGCCATTATGGAGCTTGATTGAAACTACATCCCCGATCGCAAATATGCCTGGATACTTTGTTTCCAGCGTTTCTGCATTTACCGGTACCCATCCTGTCGAATCTGTGAGGCCGGCATGGCGTACCGGACCGGGAGCGATATGCGGCGGCACATACGCCATCACATCGTACGCTGCATCATCTATCTCGAACATCATGTTTCTCAGTTCATGATCCACCTTGAGAATCATGTGCTCTGTGTGGTATCCTATCTCGCGTTCGTTGAGCATGCCGATCAGCGCATCTCCCACTGCGCTACCGGCTGCAAGCATTGGCTGCCACTCCGGTGTGTATATATCGACACTGCATCTCTCCCTGATTCCTCTCCGCCTCAGTTCAGAGTCGATCAGGAATGCTGTTTCATATGGAGCGGCTGGACATTTGAAAGGAGTCCGTGCAATCAGAACGGCAATGCTGCCGCCCTCCATTCGTTCGAGATCGCGTCTGAGTGAGACGGCGCCATCCTTCTCGTAAATGTTATGACCACCCTGAAACAGGCCGGGTATCGATGATGGTGACATCTCTGCGCCCATCGATATGATGATGAACTCTGCGTGAAAATCCCCGCTTGTTGTTCTGACGACCATTCCCTCGACGTCGATGCTGCTGATTTCAGCCCGTACAAACTCTATGCCGTTGCAGGCAATGGCTGACAAATCGCCTTCACCGGCAACTGGATCTGTCACATCTCCGCTCACGATGCCCAGGTTGTATGCGCATTCGTAAAACCGTTCTTTACGGTCTATCAGCGTCACAGAATGCGTTTCACCCAGCAGTTTTGCCAGTTCGGTGGCGGCAGAGATGCCTCCGATCCCGGCACCCAGAATCAGCACCGTTCTGCCCTTCAACCGAAATTCACCACTCTGTCTGCGTCTTCAGTAAGGGCGACGAGCGTATCCATTGTTGACATGGGACACATCTCACTGGCGTCCATCCTGCGCACCCTCAGACACGTGCCGCAGCTGAGCGTTTCTCCTCCGAGTTCGATGAATCTGCCGAGCACTTTCCTTACTTCGAAACGGCTGTTGTCGACTGAATCTATCTCGACCGCGGGACCCAACAGAAAAATAGAAACTTTGTGTCCCCTGGAAAGAGCCGCGCTCGCGAAGCGGAAGGCATTCCACATCGTTTCAGGATCTTTTGAGTTTACGGTCACGGCATACTTCATGTGATTCTTTTCCTCAGTTGGTGATTACCGAAGCACATCTTATGATTTGTCATTGCTCACCGCACGATAGTCGTGAACTGTATGCGCGCTACGAACTGAAAGACCGGGGAGGAAAGGTAGCGGCCGCGTCATCAAACCGAGCCCGAATCGGTTATGCTTCGCGACAGCCTGCTCATGATCTCATCCGGAAATGAACAGGCCCTGTGCGCCCCTGTGTCGATATGCACACCGACGAGTTCTGTGGTTGCAATCACATGATTCTGAGGAATGCGGCGCATAGTGTGGACAAATCGTATCTTCCTGCTCTCCACATTGAGGGCCCGAGTGCTGATTTCCACAACATCTCCTGCAAACAGTTCAAGAAAATAGTTTGTCACCTGGTTTACGGCTGCCATCCCTTTGTGATTTTTCCGCATATAGTCGGAAGTGATTCCGAAACCGGAAAGGAACGCCCATGTCGCCTGATCAAACATCGATGCATAATACTGCACATTCATGTGACCCATGTGATCTATATTCTGCGGATACACGACGCCGATGAATGTTCTTCTGTCATTTTCGACCGCAGGCATAATCCCCCTCCCCGGCAGTCCTTTCTGTATTCGCATTTCCATAAATCAATGTTGCGGCGAGTTGCGATGCGGCTTCCATATGTTCTGGCGCAGCACAGGTCGTACATCGTTTCCACGTGGTTAAATGAACACATGTGTTTCGCAGAGAATACATGCAAACAGCGCCGCTGAAACAGCGAAGTATGCGTTGTTTTCAATTGAAAACGCAGCAGATACGCGAATGGGAGGAATCTGATAAATAAGGCACGCTCTTACCAGTATGACTGCGAGTATAAACTCCCGGCTAAGGTTCCTGCGTGCAGCATGGAGATGTGCAGATTGAGCGCGATCCCGCAAAATGGTGACAGATTGACTTCCGGCAGATCATTTGAAGAGCTGATACAAGAGGCGCTGTCGTGGAGATTCTCCGGCTGGGATTTCTCTTATCTCAAGGGAAGACTGGTGGAGGACGCGCCGCCCTGGAACTACAGCAGCATTGTCAGATCCCATTTTACAGGAGTCCGAACCATGATTGATCTGGGAACAGGGGGAGGAGAACTGCTCTCGCACCTTGTTCCCTTGCCTCCGGTCACCTGTGCTACTGAGGGATATGCCCCGAATGTTCATTTGGCACGTGAAAGATTGTCGCCTCTTGGCGTGGAAGTGATACAAACTTATTGCGACGACAACCACGCGCCTGCTCAGAGAGGTCGTCTTCCTTTCAGAGACTGCGCTGTGGACATGGTAATCGACAGGCACGAGTCGTTTGTGGCCTCCGAAGTTTTCCGTGTCCTGAAACATGGTGGCGTCTTTATAACACAGCAGACTGGCAGCGGGCTGAAGTCGGAGCTGAACGTGTTTCTGCATGCGAAGGTGCCTGATACCGGTTGGACTCTTGCAATGGCAAGGGAACAGGTGCTGGAAGCCGGATTCAGCATATCGGAAGAGGGAGAAGCGGAGCCCGCCGCTGTTTTCAAGGACGTAGGTGCGGTTGTGTGTTACCTCAGAATCGCGGAATGGCAGATAGACGATTTCGATGTGAAGAAATATGAAGAGAGATTGAGGGAGCTTGACAGTCACATAAGGAAGAACGGCGCTTTCGTGGCCAGAAACCATCTGTTCTATCTCAAGGCAATAAAGGAATAGATGAGAATGTACGGAAGCCATTTCGACAATCCTGATTTGGAACAGAATGTGATTGAGTCCGTTCGTCAGAGTCGCCAATGAGTTGGCTTACAGCATATTAAACATCATTGTGTTTCTGTCGTAATTAATGGTGGAAAAGCACAAAGGGATGGCAGCCGTAAACCAGGTGACAAACTATTTTCTTGAACTGTTTGCAGGAGATGTTGTGGAAATCAGCACTCGGGCCCTCAATGTGGAGAGCAGGAAGATACGATTTGTCCACACTATGCGCCGCATT
>DAHXLZ010000202.1 GCA_027365715.1 Methanomassiliicoccales archaeon
CTGCTCAGTCTCTTTGACATCGGTAATGCGTTCGTCGATTCACCGGACGTTAATGAGAAACGCTTTTCTGAGGAACGCTGATTTATCATCATCAAGTACAGACAATCTGTACTGTTTAATAGCAATAACATGCAGTGATTAAAATGCCTGGCGAAGACAGCAGAAAAGAACTTGAGGACGGCATACAGCTGTTCAATGAAGGAAGGCCTGAAGATGCAGTAAAGAAGTTTGCAAAGATACTGAAGAGCGAACCAAAAAACGCTGAAGCCTACTTCTGGCGTGCGGAAGCTTCTCTTGCTCTTTCACAGGTTGCAATTGATGAAATACTTGCACTTTACAGGAAGGCGATAGAGTTTGATCCGGCGAATGCATACTATCAGAGTTCTCTGGGCTTTTTCTGCGCAGAGAACGGCAGATTCAATGATGCCGAGGCCGCGTATAACAAAGCAGCCGAACTCGAGCCTGAATCGTCAGCCCAGTTCTATTCTGAGTTTGCTGCCACATATGCACGCAAGGCACCTGTTTTCATGGAAAGATTTCTCGACGACAAGACTCGTGAAATGATTCAGAAGAAGGCGCTCAAGTATGCGCTCAAATCGATTTCCATGGATGAGGAAACCGCAAAGAAGCTTCTCTGAGCCATATTGCAAATAGGTGATTGGCACTCCGTTATCCCATGAGCGTTTCAGGGCTGTGTCACATTTGCGGCGGCATCGCTCACAGAACATGTTCCTTCTGTGGAATGGCGACCTGTGAATCACATTTTACGGCCGCTGCACCCGTCTGTACTGGCTGCTCAAGAGGCAGAACTCAACAGAACCGGCACTCACTCTGAAATATCAGTGAATAATGCCGAGCCATCTGATTCCCTCGATAAAACCCTCTCCATGGTTGGCCTCAGTAACATGTGATGCTGCATTCTTCACGAGGGCTGGTGCATTGCCTACAGCAATGCCCTGCCCGCATCCTCTCAGCATGTCCATGTCATTTTCACCATCTCCGAATGCGGCGAGCTGATTTAACGAGAATCCCATTGCCGAAGAAGCCTTCTGAACCGCCTTGAACTTCGTATAATTCCTGCTCTGAATGTGAACGGCAAAGCCGCTTGACTCGATGTTGACCTCGTAACCGTTCAGCACTCTTCTGACCGCGTCGGCATCGACCGTGGGCTCGATAGCAACTTCGGTTTCCCTCCATTGATCTGTGAAGAGCCTCCTGACATTCATCTGATTCTTGAGAAATTCGAATGCCTGTAAAGGGATCTGAGGGCTGTTCAGGTATTCGACTTTCTGATTGTAATACAGAATGCCTCCATTTTCGGCCACAATGGCACCATTGATGCCTATCATTTTGAACAATCCGTATGCGATAGGGAGAACGTTTCCTGTTGCGAGAATGATGGCCACCCCGGCATCCTGTATCTTCCTCAGCGCGCTGATTGCTTCGATGCTGATTCTTCTGTCGTAAGACGTCAGCGTCCCGTCTATATCCGTGACAACACACCTGATCTCTGACACACCTGATTCCGTAACAATCACCAAACACACTCATAATCAGTCATGCATCATCACGGTGCATGCCGGCCCCGGAAGGCTGGATGCCTTGAAGCTGTCGTCACGCAGTGCAGCCGTCATGCTGGAATCTGCTGAACTGACAGGTCTTGGATTTGATCAATTATATATGCACGTTTCCTTTACATCAGTTTGCATTGTGCTGGCTGTGATACGATGATACCCGGATTAGGCAAGATAGATCCCCGTCAGATGAAGATGGCCATGAAAAAGATGGGTATGCAGACCGAAGAGATTGATGATGTCACAGAAGTGATCATCAGGACGAAGTCAAAGGAGTACAGATTCTCCAATCCGGCTGTAGTGATGGTAAAGGTGTCCGGACAGCAGATATACCAGGTCACCGGGGAACCTGTAGTTGGCAGTGCGTCTTCGGCACAGAGTATACCGTCAGGACCGTCAATTCAGCAGGAAGACATAGATCTGGTTGTCAGTCAGGCAGGCTGCTCTCCTGAGCAGGCGAGACAGGCCCTGATGCAGACAGACGGAAGACCGGCAGAGGCGATTATCAAGATACTGACAGGAAGCTGAAATTCCTGCGATCTCTGCGCAAGTTAAATATGCACAATCGTTTTGGCCATCAGATAGCCCCGGTAGTGTAGTGGCCTATCATCCAAGCCTGTCGGCTTTTGGCGGATAGCTTGGGACTCGGGTTCAAATCCCGGCCGGGGCGCCATAGAGCGAAAACCTGCAAAATGCTGATACGAACCTTGCTTCACCTTTCTCTGCTGAAACAAACACATATCCAATCGGTTGTAAACAGGTGATAATTCCGATACAGGAATCCAGCAAAGCAATATTTAATATTCAGTCCACGAATAGCATATACACTTGGAAAAAGAGATCTCTGCGGCATCGGTAATCGCTGTTTTGTTTGTTATCATCACCCTGTCAGTCTCGCTGCTGTACGTCGATTTTGCATATCCTGCGGGAGGAAGTGGAAACGGGCACAGGCAAGTATTTGACCTCTTTCTCAAGCAGTATTACGACAGGAACGGACTCGGTTACAATAAAACTGTTTTCAAACCTACAGTTAAGAACAACGTCTACCTTGTAGGCTATGCTCTGGACGGCGGCAATGTGCCGCTCAGGAACTCAAAGTTATTCGCCGCAGTCTATCCTGAGGAAACCGACACCGTGACCAATGCAACGGGATTTTACAGCATATCGGTCCTGTACAGGGGGACTGGGACGTTTGCATTCAAGATGCAGAATTTCTCTACGGTTATTCAAAACGTCACCCTGAACACAAGAGTGAACTGGCTCAACCTCACATTTGCTCCGTCGGCACTTTACAATGTTTCAGGCTCGGTTGTAAGTACGTCAGGGATTGCGGTAATTCACGCCTCGGTTTCATTTAATGATTTTATTTCCAACACAACCTTCTTTTCAAACAGTTCCGGCAACTTCGTTGCGACGCTGCCGAACGGAACATACAGGGTCACGGCAACCGCACCATTCTACGGTACTGCAACGTTCTATGACACAGACCTGAAAAACATTACTGTCAATGGCACACAGATATCCGGCGTCAGCATTATTCTCCCAAACGTGACCAACAGGACAACTTTCACAGTGAGCGGGATTGTACAGACAACGTCCGGATTGCCTGTAAGCGGCGCGAACGTGAAATGTAATCCTTTCAACAACATTACGACAACCAGCAATAAGGGCTTTTTCACATTTAAGGGAATCTTCGGGTACATAACACTCACAGCGAGAGCTTCGGCGTACGTGACAAACCGGACAGCACCTCTGCTGGTTCGTTACAACGTGCCTTTTGTGATCGTGACGGTGCAGCCTGTTGCTTCCATTGGTGCAAACATCAATATTCTTAACATCAGTTCCTGGAACAGCTCATACATTGCTTTCTATAATTCCAGTGCACTTATGAATAAGATTGGCACACCCCGGCCGTCGGGGACGTTTTCACAGCCCGGTTCAACTGTCATCTTGCAGTTTCTTAACAGTACAGGCTACATATCCGGGGAGGGATTTCTCCTGTATGTGATTGCCAACGGAGTGATATACCACAATATGCAGATGACAAACTCAACTGGACATATGAGCGTCAGTCTGTATTATCAGGGAAATTTCACAATCCTCGTGAAATCTCCATATTACCATTCATTCGTGTTCAACGGCACATTCACCGGTACTGCAGTTATGGACGCGACCCTCAAGGCCGTAAAACTGTACAACGTGACGGTAAACGGTACAGACCTCTTCAACTCATCTGCCTCAATCAACAACCCGATTCCGGTGAACCTGAGAGTGCAGGTTCCATTGTTCTTAAATTCAACAAAGATGCTGAATTTCACCAGATTCATTTTTCTGTTGCCGAATGGCACGTATGTTTTCAGCCCAAATAATGGCAAATTCAATGGCGGGGGGCTGCAATGGGTGAATGAGGAATTGACATTGCAGGTGAGTGGTAACGCCGTGTCCGGATGGATTCATTACAGGCAGTACATGATCATGGTTCACGACGACTCCGTGTATCCGATTTTTGATGAATTTGTCGGCAATACGTCTTCGACGCATGGAAACGTTTCGGCGCATTCATGGTTGAATCTTTCTGCGATGAGCGCATTTACGGCCGGCAATTACTCATACCTGCTTTCATATGGAAACGGAACATATAATCTGACGGGAACGTTTGTCCTCGATTCCATCCATCCGATGTGCATCTTTAACTTCAGTGCAAACAGTACCACTGTGAACATAACCGGCGGTATCTCTTACGTGGTGAACGGAACGGCGATGGACCTGAATTTTAACATCCCGGCTTCTGGCGGCAATTCCACCGAATTGCTTACAAATATGGATCTGAGAGGACTGAACTTTACGCTCAACAGCAGCTACCTTTACATTGGCTCCAGCACGTACCATTTTTCAGGAAACTCTCTGAATCTCACAACATACACCATTCTGAACGGAACAAGCCCAGCGGCGCTTGATTTTACAAACCTGACCAGGCAGCAGGAATCGGATTTGCTGAACAACCTGTCTGTTCTGTTTCACGCTACCCGGCCTCTCTTCCGGTTCAGTTACATCTATCTTTAGAGCCAATAACGGAATACATGTTAAAATTAAATTTACAGGAGGAATCTGTTGAACGAAGTTGAAACTCTTAACGGAAGCGGTGGCAGAAAGCCTGCGGGAGCAGAAATTGAGCGCGGGGAAGACATTCATGCAGGCAAAAAACCCGAAGCCGCGTGGAAAGCTTTCTGCTCCCTCCGCAGGATGTACTCGAAGAGTTACGGACTGATTGAAGGAAATGGAACTGCCCGTGAATTCAT
>DAHXLZ010000256.1 GCA_027365715.1 Methanomassiliicoccales archaeon
TCCTGCCGTTAACTGTATGCAGCAAACATCTGCTTCCGGTGAATCAGACAGGATTTACTGGAGAACGTTCGAGAGCGGTGTTTGTAGATATCTTTAAGTAACCATTCGTTTTAAACAATTTAATAATAAAATTGACGGGCCAATACTGGCCGGTTTATAATTGAATCCATGAGGAAATCTGATGACTACAGCGTATGATGTTCCGGCAGGGTCTCTGATCGAGGCTTTGACCAAGAAACTGAAAGAGGTTGATGCAGTTAGAGTTGAGGAGTGGACACGCTTTGTTAAGACTGGCCGCCACAGGGAAAAGGCACCGGCCGAGGGTGACTGGTGGCATAGAAGGGTTGCGGCAGTACTCAGGAAAGTCTACCTGCTTGGACCAATTGGCACCTCGAGACTGTCGGCCGAGTTTGGCGGTCCTTCAGACAGGGGATCCAAACCGAATGCAGCAGTAAAAGGGAGTGGTTCCATAAGCAGACTGGCTTTGCAGC
Source organism: Methanomassiliicoccales archaeon (assembly GCA_027365715.1). The sequence continues at coordinate 492 of DAHXLZ010000256.1, forward strand.
AGCTTGAAAAGGCGGGCCTGATTCAGAAGCAGAAGAACACCGGCAGGGTTGTGTCGGGCAAAGGAAGAAGCTTCGTCGACTCGGCTGCACATGAAGTTTTTCAGGAAATGTCAAAGGAGAACGGCGAATTGGAAAAGTACAAGACGGGCACGAAGGCTGAGAGTGAAGTGTGATATGGCCAGGGACGAAGAGCTTGAAATGATACGGAGGAGAAGACTCTCTGAGCTGCAGATGCAGCTTGATGGTGAGCAGCAGAGCGTTGAAGAGAACAAACGCAATGCGGAAGCGCAGGCTCAGCGTCAGGCGGTGCTGAGAGCAATACTCACTTCAGAGGCTAGAGAGAGACTGGCTGCACTTCGTATGACAAGACCCGAACTTGTTGCCGATGTCGAGCAGCAGCTTCTTATGCTCGCCTCCCAGGGAAGGATAAACAAACAGATTGATGATAAAACAATGAAGGACCTTCTCTTCAGGATTGCGCCGAAGAAGAGAGAAATAACAATCGAGCGCAAGTAGGTGTTTTTAATGGCAAGAAACAAACCCTTCGCAAGGAAAATAAGACTGCTTAAGGCAGGCAGGATAAATGCTAGAGTACCTCACTGGGTGATGATGAAGACCAGCAGGAATGTGGTGAGGCAGCCGAAGAGAAGAACATGGAGCAAAGGAAGAGCGAAACGATGAGTGTGGTATAATGGCTGAAGAGATTACGACCGAAGAGGCTGTTTTCAACGTGAGCCTGCGGCACGTCAAAAACTTACCGAGAACCAAGAGAGCGGTGTCTGCAATTTCACAGATCAGAAAGTTTGTTGTCAGGCACATGAAGGCTAACTCGGAGGATGTCTGGATCGACGGGCACGTCGGCGAATACATATGGTCAAAGGGAATCCAGAGTCCTCCTTCCAGGATCACAATTAAGGCGGTTAAATTTGAAGACGGTCTGGTCGAGGTTTCCTTTCCGGATGAGGCGTAAGGAGAAGAAGGATGATTGCTTTTGCTGACTTTGGCGGCAGCAACTTTCTCGGCATTTTCGCCGCGGCGTCCGACAAACTGGTGATCATACCACCATCTGCAAAGGAACAGACTTTGCACAAAGTTCAGCAGTACCTCCAGGTGGAGCTGTTACAAACTACACTGGGAGGCACAAATCTAATTGGCGCTCTCGCTGCCATTAACAGCAATGGTGCCGTAATTTCCGGATTCGCCACTGCTTCAGAACTCGAACGTATGAACGAGAGAGTTCCTACCGCCCTGCTCAGGGACAAATTCAATGCGGCCGGAAACAATATTATTGCCAACGACAGGGGAGCCATTGTCAATCCGGACATCGGCAGTAAAGCAATACGGCAGATTACCGATATTCTTGGCGTCAGCGTTGAAAGGGGAACGATCGCCGGGCTGAGAACAGTGGGATCGGCCTGTGCCGTAAACAATTCAGGCGCGCTTTGCCATCCTGAAGTGACGGAACAGGAATTGCGCCTTGTGGAGGATGTGCTGAAGGTTAATGCGAAAATAGGCACAGCAAATTACGGGACGCCGCTGGTAGGTGCCTGCCTTCTATCCAACTCGAAAGGTATCCTGACAGGCAGCACCACAACACCCATTGAAATCGGCAGGATAGAGGATGCGCTCAGCAACTGACGCCTTTCAGTTTAAGCCATATCGACTTCCAGCCGGAATGCTGTTCCGGCCGGAAAAATGCCATGAAATGAAGAAAGCACTTCCACCTGCTCCGATACCGGGAAAAATAACTGGCGGGGCTGGTCTGATGAAGGATACTTATATGCGATTGGATTAAAGCCATAAACGTATTTAATCGTGGCACAGAAACACGTATGGGCTCATGGTCTAGTGGTTATGACGTCGCCTTGACATCCGGCGAATTTGCCGGTCAGAGCGGCGGAGGTCTCCGGTTCAAATCCGGATGAGCCCATTATTGTTCATATTCGACTGCCATAAAATATTACGAAACTCAATGTCAACACAAGAGACTCATACAAAACACCCCTATAACGCTTCATGTAATCGTGAACGAGCTGGTCCCGGCAAAAGAAGAGCTCTCCTCGATAATCAGGAAATGTGGTGATATCCCTGATGGCATTCTCAGACCTGAGGGTCTGTTAAGAAATAATAGCTTCAATTAGTCAGGACGCCCTTCAGGATGCGTCGACCTCGAATCACTCAACCAGAAACCATCGTCGTTGGCGACTGCCCTGGACGAGCGGAGTCGCCGGCTTGTCTTTGACGCCGAAGTACAATCCATTGGCCGGGGCGGCATCGAGATGGTGCACAGGGCCACCGGCATGGCGAGAAGCACCACAGCACTTGGAATCACGGAACTCGCCTCACACCCCGGCGAAACATCAAGGATGCGCAGGGAGTGAGGAGGACGGAAACGGATTTGACGGCCATGACTCCACGCTGCTGTCTGACCTGAAGGCGCTGGTCGGGCCCGGAGCAAGCAGAGACCCTGAATCTCGCCTGCGATGGACGTGCAAGAGTGCCCGTGTTCTCGCTCGAGAGCTCGGAAGGAACGGACACGTTGTGTGTTATCCTGTTGTTGCAAAACTGCTTGCAGAAAGCGGCTACAGCCTGCAGGGGAACTGGAAGATTAAGGAGGGCAGCAGCCATTCTGATCGCAGTGCGCAGTTCGAGCACGTCAACGCAATGGCTGTGGCGCAGCAGAGGAGCGGCCAGCCCGTTGTCTCCGTCGATGCGAAGAAGAAGGTGTGGAGACCGGCAGGAATGCCGGTCAGGGTGCGTGTATACGATTTCATCATTCCGGCGAATGGCAAGGCCATTCCGTACGGTGCCTGCGACCCTGCACGTAATGCCGGATGGGTAAGCATCGGCATAGACCACGATACGACATGCTTCGCAGTCAGTGCCCTAAGGCGGTGGTAGCGTAAGATGGGGCGGCCGGCCTATCCGCTCACGCACTCCCTGCCTATAACCGCAGATGCGGACGGCAGCAACAGCGCCGGTTCCCGCCTCTGGAAGTGGGAACTGCAGCGTTTCGCAAACAGGACAGGCCTCACCATCCATGTGTGCCATCTTCCGCCGGGAACGAGCAAATGGAACAAAATTGAGCACAGACTCTTCTCATTCATTACTCAGAACTGGCGTGGTCAGCCGCTGACCAGCCTTGCTGTAATGGTGAGTCTGATAGCCGCAACGAAGACGCAGGAAGGGCTGCGCGTGAATGCAGAACTCGATAAGGGAAAGTACCCCGGAGGCAGGAGGATATCGGATGCAGAGATGGCACAAGTGAACATGCATCCTGACAGTTTTCATGGTGAGTGGAATTATTCCATATTGCCGGCAGAGTGTAAGAGAAATAGAGCGATTATTAATTAACAGTCCCTAAATGAAATTGAGCAGATATGCGAATCCAGCCGCAACCATCATGTAGAGAGAGGCGGTAACCTGTTTATTTGAAACGGGCAGTTTCGTGCGGGATAGAGTCCGGGCACTTCCTCATCAAGCACAACAAATCCACCTGCATTTCATGGCTTGCACTCCAGTTTCCGTCGATACGCTGGCACTCCGATGACGTACTCCGTCGATACTGTCAAGCGACATGCGGCCAGGATATCTGAGCACCTTCATGACACATCATATTTTTTCACGCGTTTGCCGTATTTAGCCATTTGGTTTCTGTGTCCGCTGTTCGCACCTGAGTGTTATTTTCGGATTCGCCTCAATGTGTCCGAACCCGATTGAAATCTGGAACACCCTACACTTGCCGGCGCCTCAATCAAGTTCAGCATGTACCGCCACTGGATTTAAATTGAAACTGAGGCGCCAGACACCGTTGAAATTCGTCATCTCACTGCTATTTTTTCACATTGATAAACTTTAATTATCAAAAATGATAATAAGCTCGCAGAGTAGGTCCGCGCTGGTAAAGCCATACTGTCGCGAATCCTGCTCCGTGTTGCTAAAAAATTGCAACATATTGACCATGAAATGAGGAAAGTTGGGGGCGAGTTACAGTGGTGCCGAGAAGAAATGAAATTGAAATAACGAAGGAAGTACTTTTGCTTGCGAAAAGATCTGCAGTGACTAAGACACAGATCGTTTACGGATGCAATCTGAACTTTGCGTACGCGCAGAAGCTCATAGACAAACTTTCAATGGAAAGGCTGATTTCCTTTGCAGAAGA
>DAHXLZ010000260.1 GCA_027365715.1 Methanomassiliicoccales archaeon
AGGTATGCTATGACCTTGATGACGATAACAGGAATCGCGAATTCAAAGGTCTGATTGAAGCGATGGAGACGTTCGGTCTTCAGGAGGGTCTGCTGCTGACCGGCAATCAGGATGATGAGATAGAGTTCTCAGGAAAGAAGATAGCAATAAGGCCGGTGTGGAGGTGGTCTATTGAACAGGACAGGTCCGGTTTGAGCGAGTAGACCGCACTCACGGTTTTTTTCCTTCGAATCCGGTATCGGGTTTCCAACAGCTCACTGGCGATTTGGTCCAGGCGCTCTCCTTTTCTGCCTTCTTGCCATTGAAGGCTGCGAAACCCAGCTAACTTCTCTTATTCTGCGGGCAATGAGTCAATGATCGAGCGGGATGTTTTTAATGTGTGAGGGCAGTTTAGAGGTGCAAATGAACAGCAACTGCCCGTGGTGAATCAGTGCCGGTTAAATTCATTCATACTTCGGACTGGCATATGGGACTGAAATCTGCCCATATTGGAGAAAAATCAAGGGACGCCAGACATAAACGACTTCAGGCCGTGTCATTAATAGCCGATATGGCAAAGGATGAAAGAGTCGACTTTGTCATCATCGCGGGTGACATGTTCGACAGCCACAACATTGACGATCGTGCCGTCAGATCAACGGTTGAGGTTCTGAACAGATTTGCACCTGTCAACGTTTTCGTTCTTCCCGGCAATCACGACCCTCTGCTCACCGGAGGTATCTGGGACAGAATTGCCTGGAAGGAAGCCGGCAGCCATATCAGACTGATTACAGAGTCAAAGGAAATTCAGGTTACAAACGGTGCAGTGCTTTTTCCCTGCCCTGTCACACAGAAATTAAGCAGAACGGATCCGACAGCGTGGATATCCGGAAGAAATGCAGATGACAGGCGTATCAGGATAGGCCTTGCGCATGGTGCACTGGATGTACTCCCCTCACCGGGCAATTTTCCAATACCATCTGACAGACAAAATCGTTCGGGCCTGGACTACCTTGCGCTTGGAGACTGGCACAGTTTCAGGAGGCACGACAGATCTGTTTATCCCGGAACACCCGAACAGACAAGATTTGACGAGGCCGAGCCGGGCAATGTGGTTATCGTGCAGATTGATGAAGCCCACAGCGAGCCGGTTCTGACAAAGAGACATGTTGGACAGCTCACATGGCGTGAATATTCAACGCCGGTAAACGACGAAACAGATGTTCATGCTCTGCGTTCCTCGATATACGGCAACGGCGCAGTTTCTGAACAGCTGCTGCGAATCAGAACGGCTCTCGTCCCCGGCACACCTCAAAATGCTGTCGATTCTGTGAAATTGCTTCGTGAGGAACTTGCTGAAAACGCATTCTACCTTGACTGGCCTGTGGAGACAGTTGAATCTCCCATAAACATTTCATCCGAATTGCCTGACGGCATTGTGTCGGAAATCGACGGTGTTCTTCAGTCCATCCTTGACGGAAACCATCAGGAAATACCCGGGAGTTTACCGGTGAGCATTGACAGTTCTGTTGTGTCGGAAGCGAGAGTCCTCCTCAGGCGATTATACACGGAGGGAAAATCCTGATTCTTGAAGAATTGACAGTTTGTAACTGGCGCGGATACAGGGAGACTCATACATTCGGATTCAGCAGCGGAATAAATCTGCTTGTGGGCAGGAATGAGGCAGGAAAATCCACTCTCTTCGAAGCCCTCACAAGGTTGCTGTTCGACCGGCACAACTCCAGAACGGAGGAAATCAGGTCTATCCAGCCTATTGGAAGTTCTCTGGGCCCCGAGGCATGGATGGTTTTCAGTGCCGGCAGCACCAGGTACAGGATTCATAAGCGTTTTCTGCAGGATCCAATGAGTGAACTGCATGTTGAGAGAAACGGTCACTGGGAACTTGATCACGAAAATGATCAGGCGGATTCAAGCGTCAGAAACATCCTCGGCGGTGAATCATCAATCAGGACTGCCGCCAGAGCCGAAAATCGCGGCATTGCCCAGGCACTCTGGTACCTGCAGTCAGACGGCGCCATTCCCCAGGGGACTTGGAATGAGAGCGTGAGGCAGGGGATTCAGGGACTCGTGCACATTGCCGTCAGATCCGGAGCGGAAGAGAATTTTCTGGATAAACTGGAAACCGAGCACAGGAAGTACTGGACGCCAAAAGGACTGGAGGCCCAAAAAGGCGAACTCGGTGAAATCAAAGCCACTGTATCACGTCTGACAGAGGAATTTTCTGGCATTCAGGCCATCGACAGAAAAATTGCAGTTCATCGTCAGGATCTGGAAGATTTGCAGGCGCGAAGAAGTGAAAAGAGCAGGGAGCGGGAAACAGCCTATGCCGAAATGAAGTCGCTTTCCGGTAAGATTGAGGCTGCTGAATCCTTTGAAAAGTCGAAGGGTCAGCTCGAGAGGGAAGTTGAAGGCGCAAAGAGAAATCTGGACGAGCTGCGAAGAAATATTTCACTGGTTTCAGGCTACCAGAAGGAAATACACGAATTCACCAGGGAAATGAATTCCCTCGAAAAATCCATTTCCCTGCTGCGGATTGAAATGGAAACGGCACACGAATCCTCCGAGCGCCATGAGTTTCAGATTCAAAATGAGCTTCTGCCCGCGCTTAAAAGAGTCGAGCAGGAGCTCAGCGCGCTTCAATCCGCAAGGAATTTGAGAACACTTGAAAAGCAGAGGGAACAGCTTGAGAATCATATCAAAAAACTGAAGGCGAAGGAGGCGGAGACTAAGCAGCTGAAGACCGAACGGTTAAGTCGCCTGTTTCCCACAAACGCAGAGCTGTCCAGGATCAATAAAATTCATGACAGACTTCTGTCCACTGACTCCAAGATTGAAGCCACCGCCATACGTGTTCTCTTCAGATGGCAGTCTAAGGAGAAGAAGATCGTAACCGTCCCGCCGGCAAAAAATCTGAAGAGTAATGAATTTCTGGTCAGGGAACCCACTGAATTCGTGGTGCAGGGAATAGGCACGATTGTGATACGGAGTGATGCAGAGGAACTCAGGGAGCTCACTAAACAATCAAAAGCGCTGCATAACGACCTTAATGAGATGCTCTTAAAACTCGGTGTCAGCAGCAGGGACGATTTTCTCTCTCTTCATGAGAAAGGCAGGGAGATGGAAAAGAACATTGAGGCTGCACAGGACAGCTTCGAAGAGCTGACCAGCTCGAATCCCGGAGCGGAAGCGGAGCTTGCAAGAGTAATCAGGGGTATAGAAGAGGAAAGGCTGGCGGCATCGCATTTTCCTCTTCAGCCTGAAGAGAGGAAGGGCACGCTGATAAGGGAACTGATAGAACAGAAGGGAAGAGAGAAGGACAGGCTGATTTCTGAAATCGGCATTAAACAGAGCGCCGAAAAGAAGGAGACAAGGAGATTCGAGGAGAGTCAGGGCAAGCTGATGTCTCTTACAAACAGGCAGTCAGAACTCATGGCGGGCAGACAGAGGGATGAGAACGACCTCGATTCCATTTTAAGGATTTACGGCACGGCGGACAATCTCTCAAGACTCGTCTCGGAAGCAGAATTGATGTTTGCAGAAAAGAGCGGGGAACTCGCAAATCTGCTTGGCGGCTACGAGGAAAATGTGGTCAGACCGAGAAAGATGTACAGCGAGCTGGAATCCCTCATTGCAAAGCTCAGGGAGCAGATGAGCATCATCGACAATGAAATCAGCGCAAAATCCGCACTTATAGATGAGGCCGTTAACAGCGGCAACTATGAGCGTGCTGAATTAGTGGAAACCGGGCTGGAAGAGGCAAAGAGCAGACAGCAGGTGCTGCAGAGACGAGCCGAAGCGGTCAAACTGCTCAAGTCTCTTGCCGACGAGTCAGAGAGGCGCAGATCGCAGGCACTTTCTGCCCCTATCGGGAAGATTGTGAACCCCTGGATAGCCTATCTCACAGACGGTGGATACAACTCCCTCGGGCTAGACGATACGCTGAAGCCTTCGTCTGTTTCAGTGCCAGTGTATGGTTCAGAGATGCCTGTAAACAGTCTCAGTTACGGCATGCAGGAACAGGTGATTGTTCTGCTTCGCCTCGCAATAGGGGTTGTTGTGAGCAGCGAGAACAGAAATCTGGTGGTGATTGACGACAGGCTTGTTAATGCCGACACTGTCAGGATGAGGCGTCTTTGCGGAATTCTCGAGGATGCCGCGAATCACTGCCAGATTGTGATCGCAACCTGCAACGATACGCCATATGCATCACTTGGTGCGAAAATCATCCGGGTACCTTCAGACGGCCTGTAGTTGCGTCACTGCATCTGCTGCCCTGCGGCGCAAAAATCCTCATGGGCCGCAGAGGCCAGTCAGGGACCGCAACCGATCACAAATGACGCAGTCATTTCACGCTTTCTGTATTCCTGTATGGAGATGAAATTGGCAACAGATTATTATGGTCTTTGCAGGTTGGCTTGAACAATTACATCCGGAGGGCAGGCAAGTGATTGAATGCGCGCAATTGACAAAGAGATATGGCCGCCGGGAGAGGAGGGCTCTCGATTCGGTGACTTTTTCAGTCCGGGGCCGCGGCATCTTTGTCCTCATCGGCAGAAACGGTTCAGGCAAGACAACCATGGTCAGAATATTTTCGACTGAACTCGAGCCCACATCGGGCTCCGCTTCAATAGACGGCATGGATGTCGTCACCAGCCCCGCCGATGTGAGGGAAAGAATAGCCATAGTTCCGCAGGAGGCAAGGACTGTCAGCTGGATGACGCCGATGCAGACCGCATCTTCCTATCTCCTATGGCGCGGATTCAGCCGTGCGGAGGCCAAGGCGCGCTCACGGGCATCTCTTGAAAAACTGGGAATGGGAAATTCCGCTGACAGTCTCAACAGGACGCTGTCGGGAGGCATGAAGAGGAAAGTGCTGGTGGCGACTGTCCTTGCCTCAGAGGCCGATGTTCTTTTCCTCGACGAGCCCACCACCGGACTCGATCCCATTTCCAGAAGGGAGTTCTGGAGTATTCTCAGGGAGACTGCAAAGGAACGTTTTGTTTTTCTGACCACCCTCAATGGCCTCGCCTATCAGCCTGCCATGGCTGACGAACACAATCAGTATGAGAAATGAGAGCGGAGAGAGCATCGTGTTAAGCAGAACGACGGGATAGTTCTTCATTTCATACAGAGCGTTGACATACAGGGACGC
>DAHXLZ010000270.1 GCA_027365715.1 Methanomassiliicoccales archaeon
CAATATCCATGGGGCTTCAGAGGCAGGGAAGAATTGGTTTTTACATTGGTGCAGGCGGGCAGGAGGCATGCAGCGTTGGCTCGACAGCAGCACTCAGGGACAGCGATTGGATTTTTCCCGCTTACCGCGAACCCGGCGCCCTCCTCTTAAGAGGGGAGAGTGTCATGCAGCTGTTCAACCAGCTGTTCGGGAACGAAAAGGATTACAACAGGGGAAGGCAGATGCCCAATCACTTCAATTCGAGGGAAAAGAACATAGTCACCCCTTCGAGTCCCATCGCAACACAGATTCCTCATGCAGTGGGCATGGCCATTGCCGCGAAGATGAAAAAGACCGGAGACATCGCCCTGACTTATTTTGGTGACGGGGCAACATCTGAAAATGATTTCCACAGCGGCATGAATTTTGCCGGCGTGTTCGACGCGCCTGTGATTATGTTCTGCCAGAACAACGGATATGCAATTTCACTGCCCACAAAGAGACAGACGAGAGCCGAAACGCTGGCCCAGAAGGCAATAGCCTACGGCATAAAAGGAGAGAGAGTCGACGGCAACGACATACTCGCAGTTTACGCTGTGACGAAGAAAGCAGTAGAAAGGGCAAGGAATGGCGGCGGCCCTACTATGATTGAGGCAATCACGTACAGGATAGGGCCTCATTCCTCCTCTGACGATCCGACAAAGTACAGGGACAGGAAAGAGGTGGACGAATGGATGAAACGGGAACCGATAAAGAGGATGAGGGGGTACCTCATCAAAAAAGGTTACTGGAACGAAGAGAAAGAGAAGGGTCTCACCGAAGATATCGACAAAGAGATCAGGTCGGCTGTAAAGGCTGCGGAAACAACAGTGAAGCCGCCGGTCGAGTCAATATTTGAAAATGTGTACGAAGAAATGCCATGGCACATAAAACAGCAGATGGATGAGACTGTCGAGAGATACGGCAAAAACTACAGAGGCGGGTGATTAAGATGGTTGTTGAAACACTGCTGCAGGCAGTCACCGACGGCTTGCGAACTGAAATGGCAGCTGACGACAGGGTGGTAATGATTGGTGAGGATATAGGCAGGGATGGCGGTGTTTTCAGGGCAACTGAGGGACTCATCGATACGTTCGGCCCTGAGAGAATCATGGATGCACCGCTTAACGAGGCGGGAATAATTGGTGTGGCGACAGGTATGGCGCTGTACGGTATGAGGCCGGTTGCTGAAATACAGTTCATGGATTTCATCTATCCCGGCTTCGATCAGATTGTGAGTGAAGCCTCCAAAATCAGATACCGGTCAGGAGGAACTTATTCCGTGCCTCTGGTGATCAGGACACCGTACGGAGGAGGCATAAAGGGAGGGATATATCACTCACAGAGCACTGAGGCGTTCTTCACGCACATGCCAGGGGTAAAAGTCGTGTCGCCATCGACGCCGTACGACGCGAAGGGTCTCCTGATAGCCTCGATAAGGGACCCGGACGTTGTTCTGTTTCTGGAGCCCAAGCGGATATACAGGTCATTCAAGGAGGAAGTGCCGGAAGGCGATTACACTGTGCCGATAGGGAAGGCAAAAACGGTCAGGAACGGGAAGGATGTTACCGTTGTGTCGTACGGTGCATCCGTCCACACCTGCATGGAGGCGGCAGAGGCTGCATCAAAGGAAGGCATATCTGCCGAGGTCATCGACCTCAGGACGCTTCTGCCCGTCGACATCGAATCGCTTCTCGCATCTGTAAATAAAACGGGAAGGCTGATTATTGTGAATGAAGCGAGCAAGTATGGAAGTTTTGCCGGCGAAATATCAGCCCTGGTGGCGGAGAGGGCAATCGACGTTCTGAATGCACCGATTTACAGGGTTTCCGGATTCGACGCTCCGTTCAGTTACACGTGGGAGAGCGTCTATATGCCCGATGCGGTGAGGGTGCTGGATTACATCAGAAAATCTGTCAACTACTGAAGTGTGATTTGATTGAAAAAAGAATTTAAGCTGCCGGACGTCGGCGAAGGTGTCGCAGAGGGAGAGATAAGAAAGTGGCTTGTGAAGGAAGGAGAGAATGTCAGGGAATTCCAGCCACTGGCTGAGATACTGACAGACAAGGTAAACGTCGAAATGACCTCACCCTTCACCGGAAAAATACTCAGACTTCGTGCAGAGGAAGGAAAGGTAATCAAAGTTGGAGAAGTGATAATGGAAGTGGAGGTTGAGGATGAGGCAGTGGCCGAGCCCGCAAAGGAGCGTAACTTGCCTCAGCAGCCGACGGCAACCAGTCAGACTGCTGCCGGGCAACCTCAATTTGCAGCAGGACCGATCAGGGCTACACCGGCGGTCAGGAAGAAAGCGAGGGAACTCGGAGTCGACCTTTCAGGTGTCAAGCCCCGTGATCCCTCAGGAAGAATTACTGTGGAGGACATAGAGGCTGCAGTGGCTGTCGTAAACAGCCGAAGTGCCGGTACTCAGTCAGTGGCGCACCGGGCGGAACAGCACGAAGAGCAGGAGCGCATCCCTGTTAACGGCATCAGGCGAAGGATATTCGACAGGATGGCTGAATCAAAACGGAACATTCCGCATTTCAGCTACGTGGACGAAGTGGATATGACCAGCATAGTCCATGCGAGGGATATTCTGTCAAAGAAGTACGGGGAGGGCGTCAAAGTTACATTCCTTCCGTTCATAATAAAAGCGGCCGTTGAGGCACTTAAGGAATTTCCGTATCTCAATGCCTCCTATGATGAGAAGACAAATGAAATTGTGCTGAAGCGTCACTTCAACATGGGTATTGCGGTTGCCACCGACGCCGGACTCATCGTTCCCAACATCAGGAATGCCGATGGAAAGAACATCGAGCAGCTTGCGAGGGAGGTTGAAGAGCTTGCATCGAAAGCAAGGGCAGGCACACTGTCACTGCCCGAAGTGCAGAACGGAACGTTCACAATAACCAATGTGGGCCCGATCGGCGGTCTGCTGTCCTCTCCTGTCATAAACTATCCGGAGAGCGCCATACTCGCAATACACAAGATACAGCAGCGGCCGGTGGTGCGTAACGGCCAGATAGTCATCAGGGACATGATGTACTTCACGGTCGCCTGCGATCACAGGATAGTCGACGGCGCTGTAGCAGCACGCTTCGGCAACAGGCTGATAGAATACCTTGAGCACCCGTTTTTGATGAAGCTGGAATTCTGATGGAAAGTTATGACGTTGTGGTAATAGGCGGAGGCCCGGCAGGCTATCCATGTGCGATCAGACTGGCACAGCTCGGCAGGAAAGTTGTGCTTGTCGAGAAGGAAAACCTTGGCGGCGAATGCCTGAACTACGGATGCATTCCGTCCAAGACAATTATACAGGCAGCGGACACCATCGGCCGTTTCAGAACGCTCGGTGACGAAGGCATTGTTGCTGCGGAAAAAACAGCGGTCAATATGGCGAAACTGCAGGAATACAAGCAGGGCGTTGTCGGAAAGCTGACTAAAGGTGTATCGGCTCTCCTGCGCTCTAACGGTGTGCAGACCATACACGGTAATGCGAAGCTCACCGGCAGAGGCGAAGTGGACGTTGACGGACACGGGAGAATTGGCTGCAGTCAGGCTGTCGTAGCCACCGGCACGATCTTCAGCGAACTCCCTTCCCTGCCTTTCGACCATAAAACAGTAATCGATGCCAGGGATTTCCTTTCGCTGGATAAACTTCCGCGCAGACTGCTCATCGTCGGCGGAGGGTACATAGGCCTTGAGCTGGGAGTGGCGTCTGCAAAGCTGGGAAGCAGGGTCAGCGTGGTTGAGCTCATGCAGCAGATTCTGCCAGGCACCGATCGGGAAGTGCTGCGCGTTGTGCAGAGGAGCCTCGACAGGCTCGGCATAACGGTGCTCACCGGCTCGACTCTGCAAGTGCTCAGCAGGAAGAAAGCAGGAGCTGTTGCCTCAGTCAGAACAGGTGAAGGAAGCGTTGTTGAAATTGAAACAGATGCTGTGCTGGTGAGCACAGGAAAGCGTTCAGCTGCTTCCGAACTCGGGCTGGAAACCGCCGGCGTCAGAGTTGACGGAAGGGGATTCATCACAGTTGATGCACAGTGCAGAACCAGTGCAGACTGGGTCTTTGCGGCCGGCGATGTTACCGGTCCTCCGTTTCTCGCTCACAGGGCGACAGCGATGGGGCATGTCGCGGCCGAAGTCATATGCGGCCTTCCTTCCGCCATGGACCAGAAGGTTATGCCGACTGCTGTTTTCACGGATCCGGAGATTTCGGCAGCCGGGCTGTCACAGGAGCAGGCAGCCGCTGCGGGCATCAGAACGAGGACAGTAAAATTCCCCTACGCCGCTTCCGGCAGAGCGCTCACACTGGGTGAAACAGAGGGATTTGTCCGACTCGTGATCGGCGATGCTGATGACACTGTCATAGGTGCGCAGATCGTGGGCCGGGAAGCTTCCGAACTGATAAGCGAGATGGCGCTCGCGATTGAGATGGGCGCAACTGCTGAAGATGTAGCACTCACTGTGCACCCGCACCCGACGCTTCCGGAGATGCTGATGGAGGCCGCAGAAGCTGCAGAGAATAAACCGACCCACATATTTGTGAAGTGAAGAAGGCAACATGCAGAGCGAGTTCAGGAGCGATCAGGAAAAATTCCAGAGAAGATGCAACGTCCTCAGTATTGGGCTCACGGATTACGGTGACGCTCTCAAACTTCAGCGAAAGCTTCTGTCGCTCAGGCAGAATTCAGAAGTGTATGACACGCTGATTCTGACAGAGCATCTGCCGGTCATCACGTTCGGAAGAGGATTCAGGGAGGAGCTGCCTGTGCTTCCTGTTCCTGTCTATTCAATTGAGCGGGGAGGTGAGGGCACTTACCACGCACCGGGACAGCTTGTTGCTTATCCGATAGTCAGCCTGGCTGAGAACAGGATTGGGATCAGGGCGCTGGTCAACCATGTCCTTGGCGCAGGTGTTTCAGCGCTTGCCGCTGCCGGGATTGATGCGGAGGCAAGGCTTGAGCCTGTTGGCCTCTGGGTCGGCGACAGGAAGATTGCATCGCTCGGCATCGCAGTCAAGCGCTGGGTTTCGTTTCACGGAATTGCAATCAATCTGAACAACGAGCTGGATGGTTTTGCAATGATCAATCCGTGCGGCATGAGTTCTACAACAATCACTTCGGCAAAGAAGATTCTCGGTCATGAGGTGGATTTTGCAGCAGTTCAGCGCAAATTCATTGACGCATTCATGAGCGAATTTGATCTTCAGCCCACGCCGAAAGAATTGCACGACATGTGGAATGAGTGACTGCTGTGCTGAGGATGAAATGCTGAAAAAGCAAACTCCGGTCGCAGTATTTGCATACTGAGCTGGTTTGCCGGACAATCCACATCAGGCACTACGGCAGACCTGTTACATGTCCGCCTGTCAGCCACAGAACGGATAAAAAGTGTTAAGAACAGGAAAGAATTGGTCAGCCTTATGTTTCCGGTTCCCTCTAAATTTTTCGTGACTTCCGGCAAGGCTGTGAGCAAGGTTTCAGATCTAAATGCATTTGATCAGGCACTCATACTTGCTGGCATTGGTGAGCAGAATCTGGTCGCCGTTTCATCGGTTCTTCCGGTCGGTGTCAGAAAGATACCGAAGATGGAGTTGCCGAGGGGGATGGTTACGCATTGCGTTCTGGCTCAGATGCGTGGCGGCGAAGGCGAGTCAATATCCGCCGGCGTTGCCTATGGTTTCCGGGCCGATGGCCAGGGCGGTTATGTTGCCGAGGGACATATGCACGGCACAAAAAAGAACCTGACACAGATCCTTGAATGGAAGATGGACGAGATGGCAAAACTGAGGCGTATAAAATTCAGGAAAATCACATATGTTACTGAAGAACTCGACATACCTCTGGACCATTATGGCGCGTGCCTGGCCTCTGTTGTTTTCACGTTCGACGGCTGATGGCGGCCGCGCTGTTGCTCCTCGTAGTCGCCTGCCCAGGATGTGGTTTCGCAAAGATTTGTGTCGAAGGCACGGCGACTGCGCGGTGCTCTCACTGCGGTAAGTCCATTCGTCTTGACAGGGCGGTAATTCATTACAGTGGAACTGACAGAGAAAAGGCGACCGGTGCGGTGTTCAGGATAAATGCACATGTTGAGGGACTGTCAGGTGCCCGCAAAAAGATTGCAGCGGGCAGCAGGCCCGGTGGACCGGTGAAGGCCGCACCGCGCCCTCAAAGGCGTCAGAGCATTGATGTTTTTCTTTCACACAGAAGTTCGTTCAGCGCAGCAGAGCTCATTGAGGCGCTGGGGATTGACGCCGGTAAAGCGGATGAACTGATTGCGAAAATGCTGGAGCGCGGCGTGATCATGATGCGCGGCGCAGGGAACTACGCCGTCGTGTCCTGAACACATCCGCTGTACGCGCATATTGCACATTTCATCTGCAGGTCTATATCAGTCTCTTCTTCCTGACTTCTGCAGCGGGAGCAGATATCTGCGGCAGGAGCCTGATCATGACGTACACATAAATGAGGAGCGACAGCAACAGTGCTCCAGCATCGAAACCCATGGTAAGTAACGATGGTGCAAAAGAAAACACCGGTATTATCAGGAAACCGAAGGCGGCCTGAGATATTATGGCTGCAGCGATTCCGAAAGGTATCAGCCTTCTTTCTATAGCATATCCGATTATGCTGCCTGTTGATCCGCCCAGCAGTTCCAGGCCGACGCTGTAGATGAGCAGGAGGGCAAAACTGCGTACATCAAAAGGTGTATATCTGAAGAGTTCGGCGTACTGGCCCATAATCAGGCCGGCGGACATCGCCGTGCCGAGAGAGAAACCGTAGAAACGTGTAGCTCCCTTGAGCCTCAATTTCGGAAAGTTGAGGATGACGAGAACGACGAGCTGTTCCGCCGCTAGGAATAGCACCGTGATCAGGAAGCCGCCGGCAGAGAACAGAAGATCCAGAAAGAAGAGTACGGCGCCGAGTATCAGGCCCACCGCTACCAGCCCGAATATCCAGGTGTCCTCAAAGTAGACAACTTCTGACTTTGGCCATGTGTATTCAGACAGGGTCTGGTAGAGGATGAATAGCGCCGGCACAAATGCAAGGACCGCGATTGTCGGCAGCAGAAATGGTATCAAGCTGAATTTCAACTCCTTTTTATATTCAGGTCAAACGAAATCGGCAAGGGATTTCTGTCCCTTCTTTTCGGAAAGGTTTGAGATCTTGACGCCCATACGCCTGAGTTTTCCGGCATGTTCCGCAAGGAATTCGTCAATCAGGTGCATCAGAACGCGTCTGCTCAGCTCAACATCCGAGGTGTAATCGGGCAGACTCCTGTTCTTTGTTTTCGATGAAAGATCCTCCATTATGCCTGTAAATGAGATGGTCTTGAACGACAATCCTTCTCTGTCAGCCATTGCCGCAACCTCGACCATGAGCGCCGATGCCCTTTCTGCAAGTATGTTGCTGTCCCTGGTGTCTTCCTTAAGTGTAATTATCCTTCCATACTGTTCTCTCTTCCTCTCCTTTACCTGTTCCGTGTCGATGCCTCTCGATGCGTTGTACAGCCACGAGCCCATGCTGCCGCCGAATGCCTGCTGCAGCTGCCTGAGTTCCAGCGACCTCAGATCGCTGACGGTCTGCACCTCCATATCGTTCAGTTTTCCCTCTGTTACCCTGCCTACGCCAAACAATTTTCCCACCTCCATCTGGTCAAGGAAGGGCTGCACATCCTCTTCATTGATCACGGTAAGGCCGTCCGGTTTGATTACGCCCGCAGCCATCTTGCTTATGAGCTTGTTTGGGCCAATGCCGACGGAGCAGGTGAGACCTTCCCTGGCCATTATTTCCGCCTTGAGCACGATTGCCTTCTGTCGCGCCTGCTCGAAATTCTCCAGGACACCTGTGAATTCAAGATATGCTTCATCAACACTCGCCTGCTCCATAACATCGACGAATGTGCGGAGTATCGTCATGATTCTCTCCGACACTTCATCATAGTAATCAAGGTCGGCGTGAATGAATTTCGTATCGCTGTTTGCCATTCTCTTCGCCGCGACGATGGGCAGTCCGGATTTTATGCCCAGCTTTCTTGCCTCATAATTCGATGTGGAAACAGCACCGCTGTCCTCCGTCCTTCCCGAATAGATGCAGACGACAGTGGGCTTCCCCTTCAAATCCGGATTTCTCAGCTCCTCGCACTGTGCGTAGAAGTAATCGAGATCCACATGCATGACTATCCGGTTTGCCACAAATCAGCATTGCATCTGCATCTAAATAATGTCGCAGCTCAATGCGCTTTGAACGGTTCTGTTAAGTTGCCGGTTGGTCAGAAATGCTGTTTAAGAGCCGGTTGATGATAGTTTGTCATACTTGCTGCACCATGAAATTACTTTGATACGTGTCCGTGTCCTCTTTGACAGCATCCATCTTATGGTGCGCTTCTTCCTGCTTCTGGAACAGTGTCTCACAAAATGAAAATCGAGGAAGTCGAACCCCTGTTCCGCGGTCGTGAGCCTCGTCTTCTCTTCACTGAGCTGGAGTTGGAGTTCTCCATGATTTCTCTCAGGAGCTCCATCTACCTTTCCATGCTGCCCATGCTGCCCATTCTGAGTATGACAAAGTCATCACAATAGCGTATGAGGTGATTCAAATCAAATAGTATACACAGGGGTTATAAGCCCCGCAATGATACCAACAATTGAGTGAGGGAGACACATGAATGCAGAGAGAAAACTCAAAACTGAGGAAGGGGGAGATGAGATGGAGTATATCATGTCTATCGGTAACGAACTCGGAAAATACGTTGGCCGATGGATAGCTGTAGTGGACAGCAGGATCGTCGCAGAAGGGGATGATGCTAAGCTTGTGTTCAATACAGCAAAGAAGGCAGCACCGAATAAAATACCATTCATTATGAAGGTTCCAACAAAGAAAGTCATGGTGCTGTAGGCAGATGGCGCACTCCAGGAGATCGCGCAGCGAGCAGACAACATATGGTTACTTGCGGTACGAATACAATTCAAAGGATGGCGGTAAGAACCATCTTGTTCTGCCGCTCATCCGGGTTAGCCTCAAGTCCGACACAGATGAACTTTCTACTATAGCACTTGTTGACAGTGGTTCGACTGATACGTTGATTCCCTTGGAGTTGGCGACATTGCTTTCTATCGAATACACAAAGGGGAGTAATGGCAGTACACTGAAAGTTGAGACCACAGGCGCCGGTGGAGTCTTCGATTGCTATCGCGCAAGAATTAAACATATAGGATGTGTGAAGGAAAAACATGCTTTCGCGAACCTTTTCGGGAGAGAAATTCTGATCCCGTCCAGACCTGATGCAATACCATATGTCATACTTGGCAGGGACACGATATTCAAGAAATTCGACGTGACCTTTTCCGAAAAAAGACACAAGTTGATCTTCACAAAGACCGGAGCAACCGAATCTTGACACCCCATCCGGTCCACCGTCAGCTTAACAGAACCGTTTAAGCCTTACTGTTTATATACGATTCGAAGTTATCGGCATTAATGATGTCAAAGAGGAGTAACCGGGCTTTATTGGCCATCCTCTCACTGATAATAGTCGCTCTTGTGGTATCAACAGCATTTCTCGTGTCTGTTGTTCAGATGGGTCAGTTCACGAGACTGGCATCAAATGAAAAAGTAACTGTCCCGTCATTTGGAAAGGTTGTGAGGTATTTGCAGGTGAAGTATGCCGGTTACCTGACGCTGACATACAACGCCTCCGCGCCTGTTGATCTGACCATTTCCTACAGCTATGCCGGTCACAACTTTACTTCCACCTTTCTGGGAAGCGGCAGCGAGATCCGCCTGTCTGTTCTGCCGTCCGATTTAAGAGTGACTTTCTATGCGGCATTTGAATCCTCGACAATAATATACAGTGCGATGCTGGAGTACTGACGATGAAGTGGCTGCCGGCAGTAATGGATAGCGCAACAGGAGGGAGAATAAGATGACGAAGAGAGACAGTTACACGTACAGCTTTGACACGGACCACGGAACACGGAGTGATGGTGCACCGTACCGCTACGTTCCAAGCAGAGGGTTAAGGTTCAGCAGAGAGGAGTACAAACACCTGCTTCTGGCAATGGTTGTCCTGACAACTGCCTTTACACTCATGCTCGGGGGCCAGCGCCACCTGTCTTCGATAGGCGGCTATTTGCTCATCGCCGTGACTGCAGTTTTTACCGGTTTTCTGTTCCATGAACTCATGCACAAATACTTTGCTCAGAAATACGGTGCATGGGCTGAATTCAGATCCTCGAAATTCGGCCTTCTGCTCGCACTGGTAACATCACTGTTCGGCCTTCTGTTCGCCGCCCCCGGTGCAGTCTACATATCCGGAGCGCTGGGCAGAAAGGAGAATGGCACAGTGAGTCTTGCCGGACCAATGACAAACAGCGCCTTTTCTGCTCTCTTCCTGATTTTCGCCCTCGTCTCTCAGGGGAGTCCTTTCCTGTTCGGATATTTCGCTTATGTCTCATTCCTGGATGCGTGGCTTGGCCTCTTTAACATGATACCGGTGCCGCCACTTGACGGGTCCAAGGTTCTCATGTGGAGCAAACGCGCTTTTGCCGCGGGTGTAATCATACCTGCAGCGCTTATCGGCATTCTGGCAATTATGAATGTGGGCTTGTGAGCTGTGCTACTCCATGACAAGGTTTATGGCCGTAGATAAATTATATAATTGCCGCTGTGATGCGAGAATGTGAAAACGAGACTTGTCTTTCTTGGTCCGCCCGGGGCCGGCAAAGGGACGCAGGCATTACTCGTATCGAAGAGTCTTTCGCTTCCCAGGCTTGCCACCGGCGACATCCTCAGAGAGGAAATAATCAGGAAGACAGAACTGGGGTTGGCGGCAAAGAAATTTGTCGACGAAGGAAAGCTCGTGCCCGATGATGTGGTCAATGCAATATTGAAGGCACATCTGAGAACACATCAGAACGGGTTCATACTCGACGGATATCCACGAACGATAGAACAGGCGGAATTCCTGAACACGGTTGTGCAGATTGACAAGGTGCTCTTTTTTGATGCACCTGAAGATATGCTGGTGGCGAGGATTGTAAACAGGAGAATTTGCCCTGCATGCAACGCCGTTTACAACACTTCGGAATATCCTCCGAAGGTGGACGGTGTATGTGATAAAGACGGTTCAAAGCTGGAACTGAGATCGGACGACAATACCGAAGTTGCCAGATTCAGAATAAAGACCTTCTGGGAGAAGACAGCCCCTCTGGTAAATTATTACTTTGAAAGGGATCTTATTTCGAAAATCACTGCGAGTCTGCCGTTCGACGAAGTGACCGCAGAAATACTGCTTGTTCTCAACTCGGTGTGACATCCTCCTCCCGGCAGGTCTGAGGTTCCCTGCTGCAAAGGGAGTCGCATTTTAATGCTGCACGGGACACCACGATTTCAATCGTGGGAGGATGTCAGTCGAGAAGTCCTCGAAGCTTGAGAACACTTCCGGCTTCTCTAATTCTGGGAATCATCAAATCGGTGTATCCAAAATGTTTCGATATGCCAGGCATCTTTTCCAGAATTTCCTGAGGCACTCCTGCCCTGACGTCCCTGATTATTTTCTCGGCGCAAACCGTCCAATCCGGTATTGCAAGACGCATATACCAGACGACTTCGGGCTCTGCAAAGACAATGCCTTCCACCTCGCGTGGACGATGCCTGCGGACATAACTGATAAAATCATCAGGTGGAAATGTCCCTGAGAAAGGCAGTGGACTGATGAATTCAACGTCTGTCCAGCGGGTTCCTGCAAAAAATTCAGATCCGACGAGAGGAATCATGTCATCGTCCACATTGCGAAACCTGTAATGCCCCTGCAATTGTTGAAAAGACGAACTGAAGACACACTGAAAAGGGCAATAACCATGATGGTGCCTGTGTACTATCCAGTTGCCTGTGCTTCGCCTGCACTCAAAGCTGCACTCAAAGCTGCAGTCAACACGACTCACATCTATGCCCGATTGAGAGGTTTAAGATAAACAGTCACGTGCAGGTTAAACCTTCATAATGACCACCATTGTATGGAAAACGTGCAGAACATCACAACACGCATCGTCCAACGACGCACGGGTTTATGGGCCGGGTTATGTGCTGATGAGAACTGCAATTATCAGAGCCATGTTCCCAAACCCATTTTTACTGCCCTGTCGAATATGAATTTACCTGCAGCCACATCCTCCAGCGCGATTCCGAGCGACTTGAATATCGTCCTTTCAGTCGTGGCCCTGTGATTTTCCCTGATGTTTCCGGAAACCGCTTCCCAGATTTCTGAAACCGAAGACCAGTCGAAACAACCTTTTTCAGCAGCTGCCGCAAGGTCCCCGGATTCCAGTTTCGCCTGCTCTATCGAGTCGACCACAACTTTGCGGGCAGAACAGACCGTGGCAGGTTCAAGTTCATTAGAACCGATCCTGTTGGCTCCAATTGCATTTATGTGACAGGCATCCTGCAGATGTGTATCGGGAATTACCGGCGTCCGGGAGTTTGTGGCTGTAACAACTATGTCGGCATTTCTGAATTCGGATGTGTCCTCAACCGCCGTGATTTCGATGCCCAGCTTCTTCCCGACCGATGATGCAAAAACCTCTCTATTCTCCCTGCTTCTGCTGTAAACCAGTACTCTGTCCAGTTTTCTGACTGCCGCCACTCCCTCAATCTGTGTTTCGGCCTGATAGCCGGTGCCGGCGCACGCAAGGGTCTTGCTGGAACCGGCAGCCATAATTTCAGTCATGAGTCCGGAAACTGCCCCGGTCCTGATCTGGCCCAGCCGGTTTGCTTCAATTATCGCAATTGGTCTGGCTTCCGAAGTGGAAAAGAGCAGCACTATGAACGACACCCCTGCCCTGCTGCCATAATACGTCTTTGTCCCCGAGACTTCCAGACCCTGGACAGTGGCTGCCATGACGTTGAGCGTTCCGTCCTTTGACTGTATTCTGTTTCTGGGCAGAATGGTTGCCCTCTTTTCAGACTGCAGGCCGAATGCATCTCTCAGCAGGCTTATGCATTCATCCATGTTGAGGAGTTGTGCTACATCCTCCTCCCTCAGGTACAGCGGCAAGGCAAATCACTTCTGCTTCTTGTTCGAAAGGGCAGAACGCCCCATCTGATCTCTCAGTGCGTAAAGGGTCTGTCTGCTAAGTTTGTTTGCGTCAACACTCCTGAATGCCTTGGTAATCGTTCCCTCTCTGTCTATGACGCATACGTACTTTTTCGGTTTCTTGACTATGATACCATCCATTGCCCTGAATTTCCTGAACACCTCTCTGCTGTTGTCAGGGAACAGGGGATACTGCAGTTCATGCTCGGCATGCAACTTTCCCACCGCCTCCTTTTTCGCATCAATTACGACAATGACATTTGCCTTCAATGCTGAAAACTCGTTAAAGTCGTCCCTGAAATTGTCGATTATGTAGGCTGCATCCGCATGCGTTATGTCAGGCACAAGTGTGACAACCGCGGGGCCGGTTGCAAGCACAGTTTTCAGGTTCACAATGATCCCGTCTGGGGAAGTGAGGGTAAAATCCGGAGCTTTTGTTCCACTCGTTAATGATTTCATATTGGTCGCTCTATCATCACTTGGATTGGTTATTCACCTTTAAACTTGTCGTCAATTCGTCAATTTACCCGGTCGGTTATGCCAACTGCATCATCTGGACATTTGTATTTGCATCCGAGGGCAGCGTCTGGTGTTCCCTTTTCCTGATTTGAAGCGCAGGTGATGGCTTTTATCATAGCAAAGATTACAAAAGACGTCCTGCTGCCCCGAGATTGGACTGACAGGATAGGGGGACAGGCTGTTTGTTGGCCGGAACTCCTTCCTGATTCCGCCGAAACTCGCGATGGTAAGTAGCACCACGGACTACAAAATGTTTA
>DAHXLZ010000332.1 GCA_027365715.1 Methanomassiliicoccales archaeon
ACATGCTTCTGACCAGATGAGAGGAACGATACTGCCCCTTTTCTTGTCAGACCGATGAGTCTTGTTGTTTCGGCATCACTCTGAAGGGAAATAACTATAGACGGGGGGTTAAGCGAAAGAGAAAATATCGCGTTTGCTGTCATTCCTGCACGATTCTTCCCGTCACTTGTGGCTATAACCGTCACGCCGGTGGGAAATCTGGAAACTGCCTTCTTGAAATCGGCTACATCAACGGTCATCCGGCAGTCCAATTGCCGCGTCGGTTATAAAGTTGCGCAGAAGTTTTCCGGCAGAACTCATGATTTTTGCCGCATACCTCTACGAACGGAATAAATAATTCCTATCACGAAGAGCAATGCAATTAAGGCGGCGACACCGTTGAAGTAATTCAGTGCGGAATTGACCGATGAAAGGCTGCTGCCGAGTTCATAACCAAGCAACGTCAGCAATGTCACAAAAACTATCGTGCCACCAAACGTGAATATGATAAATCGCCGATAGCCCATCAATGCGATTCCCGCCGGAAGCGAGATGTATGTCCGGACAAGCGGAATTATGCGCCCGAAGAAAACGGCCGACTCCCCGTGCTCACGGAAAAATGCATCCCCACGTTCTATCTCCTTTTTCCTTATCAGCACAAACCTGCCGTACTTTTCCAGGAAACTCCTTCCGCCGTACTTTCCTATGAGCCACGATACTGTCGAACCCAGCAATGATGCGACCGTTGCTATGATGATAACTGCTGCAAGATTGAATCTTCCCTCGAAACTCAGAACGCCTGCGAGCGTAAGAATAGCCTCGCTGGCCGCAGGAACCATCATGCTGTCCAGCGTCATCAGGTAGAAGATGCCCGCATAACCCAGCGAGAGGAGAATGCCCAGACTTACATTAAATATGGAAGAGAGGAAACTCATCTGACCCCTCCAGTCAGACCGCATAGTTAAACTTTTCAGGCAAGTAACTTTGACATCGTACCGTGCCCCGCAATTCTGAGCTGGCCCGGTGGCCGCGCATTGAATACAACAGCTTTCTCCTCCTCGAATGCCACTTCCTGATCAAATTCGACATCCAGCCGCTCTCCTGCATCGATTATCCTGGACTGAGCACACTGCAGACCGGCATTCAGATGAATGATTTTTCCGCCCTCGAGTGCATCCCTGTAGAAGCTTTCACGCCTGAAGCTTATGCTGGCTGATTTTGCTGACTGGAAGCGCATGTTGTTTGTGAGCACAGTTCCACGGGGAACCTGTGAAGAAGTCATCCCCTTCAGGGCCAGTCCCACTCTGCTCCCTGCTTCAGCCTCCTGATGATCCACGTCGAATATCTGAATCGAGCGGACTGCACCTTCCACAGCTCCAGGCTGACCAAATATCTTATCGTGAACCCTTACCGTTCCGCGCCTGACAATACCGAGAGCCACGGTGCCGACGCCCTTCACCTCGAATGAATGGTCGACGTCGACTCTCCAGAACTCCGAATCCGGCTCCCTTTTAATGTCAAGACCGAGTATGTATTCCCTCAGTTTCCTCTCGCATTCATCATCATATTCCATCGTCGACCAGCCGTTGAGCCTCGCCTTTACAAGAGAAAAGACCTTGTCTGAAATTCCACCGCCCGCGACAACGACTCCGGGAACACCGAATGTGCTCAGCGAGACGATAAGTTCGCCTAGCGTTCCGTCGACGGCATCGGCGAAAAGAACCGATGCGTCGGAAAGGTTTAGAGACTGCAGAAGAGGCTGCATCCGCTCAGGATAGGTCTTTGGAATGGCAATGCTCATTGCGACATCTCCCTCTCTCTTGTCAAAAATCGATATATCGCTCTCAGTACCTTTCTTTGCAAGCTTCTGTGCAACAGAAGCCATGTTTTCGTAAGAGTGCCCGACAAATGATATGTTGGCAAATTTCATACTGCTCACACCTGAACCAGTGGGAATAACGGAAGCCGCACTATTACCTTTCGTTTCCGTGGTGCACGATGCATCAGAGCTGGAAAGCAGTCCGGGTCAGCGAGAAGCGTGATGCATATGGCCATTTTCGGTAAAAGAAGCATTACCTGCTGCCGATCAGGGTCAGGTCTTCGGTTCGTTGCAGTTCGGGCAGGCATGCATGAACGCAGGATATGATGCGCCGCACTTCTTGCATTTGACCATATCAGCATGGTGCCGCGGAGTCGTGGTGGCTGAAGGAACGCTGTACTGTTGTGATTTTGACTGCTGCTCCGGTCTTGGCCCCTGCCTCTGCGGGGCAGTTTCCTGTTTCTGGGCAGGCTTAACGGTCTGCTGTGGCTGGACATTCTCGAGCGCACTCTGCGGCATCTGACTGTTCATTCTGCGCAGACGCAGAGCGCATGCAATAAGGAAGACACCCGGCAGGAGACCGAAGAGTATGGAGACAATGCCCCATATGATTGCTCGTTCCTCTGCCGGAACGAACTTGCCCGTATCAATGAGCGAGGAAATATGAAGCTTGATGAATGTTATCTCAAGGACCGAAACAAATATGATTGCAATGAAATAGATTGACAGCCAGAGGTACGATGTTGCATATACCGCTGCATTTGGATTCACCAGTATATAACCCGGTGCGGAAAAATTGAAGTAATAATAAAATGAAACTATTGAAAGAACCACAGAAACCGGTATTTCAATGAATGCAACAATCTGCGCCCAGAACGCATGATTGCGTGCTTCTCTTGCCGGTGACGGAAGCCACGGAGGCGCTTCTTCAGATGTGAAAAAATTCAGTTGAGTCAACTTAATCCTGCTCTTGACCGCCGGTCTTCAACCGACACCTGAGCGATTAATCAATCGATATTTATTATTATCTGATCGTGCAGTACCTGTAAGAATTG